>JACIXD010000004.1 GCA_014360645.1 Actinomycetota bacterium
AGCTCCTCGAAGGAGGCGCAGAGGGCGAGGTCGGGGTAGGCCTCCCTGGTGGAGACCAGGACCTCGGGGTCGGGGTCGCAGGCGGCCTTGAGCACGCCCATCTCGCACAGGTTGCGCAGGATGTTCTTGCCCCAGTAGCCGAGGCCGGCGAGGCCTAAGCGTTTCGGCTCGGTTGACACTGCCCTCTGTTCGCTCGACATCGCCTGGTTATCCTCCTGGATTATCTTGGCTACCCATCTGCTCATTTATTGTCAATTATCGTTATTTATCGTCAAGGTGGTCACGCGTAACATTATCGCTGTGTCCATATTGAGGTGTAAATAGAAGAAGGCGCAACGATGGGGTCACTTCTTCGATCTTCTACGCGGGCGCAACTATGGGGTCAGATCTTCGATCTTCGATGCGGGTTTGCTTGCGGGGGTCCAGAGGCGACGGTGGGAACGAAAGGGGGCTTCCCTGCCCGCTCGCACAGGCATAAGTTACCGGGATCGAAGATCGAAGCTACGACCCCGGGGTGCTTCGCGGAGCGAGAAGATGTCGCGCAACTCGCGGTCGGAGAGCTCGGTGATCCAGCGCTCGCCGGCCGACACGGTGAGCTCTGCCAGCTCGCGCTTGTTGCGCATCATCTCGTCGATCCTCTCCTCGAAGGTGTTCAGGGTGAGGAGGCGGTGCACGTAGACGTTGCGCTCCTGACCGATGCGGTAGGTGCGGTCGGTGGCCTGCTCCTCCACCGCGGGGTTCCACCACAGGTCGTAGTGCACGACGTTGCTGGCGGCGGTGAGGTTGAGGCCGGTTCCCCCGGCCCGCAGGGAGACCACCATGAGGGAGTGTCCGTCCCCCTCCTGGAACTCCCGCACCATCTCGTCCCTCTTCTTGCGGGGGATTCCGCCGTGGAAGAAGAGCGGCCGCTCGCCCAACTCCCCCTCGATCATCTGAAGCAGCAGCTCCCCCATCTCCACGTACTGGGTGAAGACCAGGGCCCGCTCACCCGCCGCGAGGACGTTCTCCAGCAGGGAGAGGCAGCGCGCCGCCTTGCCCGAGAGGCGGGCCTCCACCTTGCCCCGCTTGGCGAAGAGGGCGGGGTGGTCGCAGATCTGCTTGAGGGAGGTTATGAGCTTGAGGATGTTCCCCCGGCGCCGCATACCCTCGCTGGACTCTATCAGCTCCATGACCTCGTCCACCACCCTCTGGTATAGGGCGGCCTGCTCGGGGGTGAGGTAGCAGTATTCCTCGGCGACCATCTTTTCCGGGAGGTCGGGGATGATGCTCTTGTCCGACTTCAGGCGGCGCATGACGAAGGGGGAGGTGACGCGACGCAGCCGCTCGATGCGCTCGCCGTCGCGGTACTTCTCGATGGGGACAGCGTAGGTCTTGCGAAAGGAATCCAGCGACCCCAGGTATCCGGGGTTGAGGAAATCGAAGATGCTCCACAGCTCGCCCAGGTGGTTCTCCACCGGGGTGCCGCTCAAGGCCACGCGGCATGCGGCCTTGAGCGCCTTCACCGCCCGCGCCTGCCCGGTGGAGGGGTTCTTGATGTTCTGGGCCTCGTCTATGATCAGCGCCCCCCAGCGCCTCGTCTTGAACTTCTCCAGGTCGCGGCGGAGGGTGCCGTAGGTGGTGATCACCAGGTCCACGCCCTTGGTGAGCAACCTGCGCTCCGACCCGTGATAGACTGAGGCGCGCAGCGAGGGGGCGAACCTCTCCACCTCCTTGTGCCAGTTTCCCACCACCGAGGTGGGGCAGACCACCAGGTGCGGCCTTCCGCCCTCGCCTCCGTTCCCCCCTCGCTCCTTCAAGGAAAGGATAAGGGCGATGGCCTGGATGGTCTTGCCAAGCCCCATATCGTCGGCCAGGCAGGAGCCGAGCCCCCTTACCGCGTTGGTGTAGAGCCAGGCGTATCCCCTCTCCTGATAGGGGCGCAGCTCGCCCGCCAGGGCGGAGGGGACCCCCACCTTCTCGGAGCGGGTCAGTCTCCTCAACCACCTCTCGAGGGCTTTGTCGGCGCGCAGCTCCACACCTTCCCTCTCCCCCGCCAGGAGCCAGTGCAGGAACTCCGCCGGCGCGGGCTGCGGGGGAGGTTTGGACATCTTTTCCAGCAGGCGCTTCGCCTCCGCGGGGTCGAGCAGCACGTATCCCTCCCGGAACCTCACCACCCCATCGGCGGAGCGCGCCAGTTCCAGGAATTCCTCGCGCGAAAGCGCGGTGTCCCCGATGCATATCTCCCAGTCGAAGTCGAGCATCTGGGCCAGGGAAAGATGTTTCACCGCCTTGCCCGACCCGGGGAAGGAGGCGCGCAGGGCGAGGCGGGGCGAGAGGAGCCTCGCCAGCTCGCGGGGGAGCACCAGCCTGATGCCCAGGACGCCCAGGACGGCGGCGTGACGGGTGAGCAGCTCGGCCATCTCCGCGGGGCCGATGAGCGCGGACATGACCCCGCGCGAGTTGAGGATGTCGGAGAGCTGCGGCAGATACTCTCCGGCCACGGCGATCTGCCGTGCCAGGTCGCGCTTGAGGGGCGCAGCGGGACGGGAGAAGACCTCGTCCTCGGCTGCGAAGACCTCCGCCAGCGAGAGCATGGGGGCCATGGGGTTCTCCCGGTCCTCCACGTCAAGGTGCAGGACGAAGAGATCCCCGGCTGCCGGCGCGGCATGCAGCGCTTCCCCGCTGGACGGCCCGGCATCGGGGACGGGTTCTCCCTCCCGCGGGGAAAGCGGCTCGGCCGCGCCGGTCGGGTGGGCCATGCCGGTTGGGCCGGTCGGGTGGGCCGCGCCGGTCGGGTGGGTTGGGCCGGTCGGGTGGGCCATGCCGGTCGGGTGGGTTGGGCCGGTCGGGTGGGTTGGGCCGGCCGCATGTGGCGGCATTCCCCCTTCCCGAAAGCCTCTAGCTTGGCCCTCTATTATCTCCACCCTGATCACCGGGGATACCGCTTTTCCCCGGATGTAAAACCTCTCCAGCCAGTTGGCGACGCTCGCCGCCGTGCGCATCTCCTCGAACTTCGCGGGGAGGTAGGTCTCGCCCAGAAAGAAGGCGCGCACCAGCTTGTCGCAGGCAAGCTCGCGCCGCGCCGTGGCTTGCCTGTCCCGCCTGGCGCGGCTGGGCGGCCTGCCGCGCGTTCGCCTGCCGCTTGCCTGGTCACCGTGGACGGGCTCGCCGTATGCCGGACCACCCGCGCCCGGTGGCCGGCCGGATTCCGGAACGTGGGCATCGGGCCTCATGAAGCCCGGGTCAGCGATCAACCCCGCGGACCTCCGCACCACGCGATCAAGGAAAATACCCACGAGGTAGCGGGAGAACCCCGCCGCGGGCACCGCTTGCCCCTTCCTGCTGTATCCCATCTCCGTTGGGAGCAACGCCTCCAGGGAATCCAGCGCCTGTTTCACCGCCTCCCCCATCACCAGGAGTTCATAACGGACGCGGAAGGCCCCGCTCCCCATCTCCCTCGCCTGCGCCCTCCCCGCGCCCTCCGGCCCCCTTCCAGAGCGGCCGGAAGCGGGCGAGGCGGTCAGGCCATGAGCGCCCGGTCCGCCTCCGCCGGTCCTTCCGGTCCGCGTCCCCGCCGCCCCGGCGGAACCCGTCCTTCTGCTCACGCCTCCGGCCCCTGTTTCCGGCCCCGTTCCCGGCCCGGGGCTCCGGATCACCCGCGGGACGAAAGAGCAGGCGCGCGCCAGGGCCAGGGCGATCGCCCCCGCCAGGCACAAGGCACGGGAGGAAGGGGAATAATGGGAAAGGTCCGTCTCCAGGGGGAGGGCGAGGAAGAAATCGAGCACCGGCCCGGCGTCCACCTTGATCCCGACGCGGGAGGCGAGGCTCAGCCCCGCTTCCCCGTAAACGGGCAACCTCCTACGTGCCGCACGGTATTCCACCTCCTCCCGGGCGGCGGTGGAAAGCATGCGCGCCATCTCCGCAGGAGTGGGGGCGCCCTCGCGGTCCAGGGCGAGGAAGAACGAGGGGTCCGCCTCCTCGAGGAGGAGGTATAGATCGATCCCGCGCAGGGAGGGGAACTCCTCCGTCAACCAAGGGTCCTCGGCCGCCGCGGCCACGGTGCGGTATGCCTCGCGCAGGACCTGCTTGAAGTCGCCCTCCACCCAGAAGAACGGGGCGTCCTGCAGGAGGGAGAAGACGCCGTCGAGGTCCAGGCGGGGGAAGGAGAGGTCGAGGTCCACCCATTCCTGCGGAGCTGGGGCCGCCTCGGCCTCGCGGTAGTGGATGAAGGACAGGGCTTCCTCCAGCTCCTCCTCCCCTTCGTTCGGGGTCAACCCCGCCGCCTCGCGCAGGGCCGCGGCGGAGACGCCCCTCAGCTCAAAGACCAGGAAGGGGTCCTTGTCGATCTCGTTGGCCACCAGGTAATAGACCGCCGCGAGGTGCTTGCAGGGGTTGGCCCAGTCGGGGCACGAGCATTTCGCTTCCATCTCCTTCCAGGAGCGCGGGAAGATGTGCACTCCAGCCTCCGCGAGCATGTCCAGCATGCGCTCGGGGAGCCTGCCCAAGCCGAGTTCGGAGGCAAGGGCGGGATTGGACTCAAGCAGCAGTTTCACCTTAGAGGCCGCGGCGTCGCTGAAGGGCTTGAGGCGCAGGGTCACACGGTAGGGGCTCGCCCTGGTACCTTGGACCAACGCGTGCACGGCGCCGCCGGCCACCCCGATCTCGCGCACGTTGCCAGCCGTCGCGTAGCGCCTGCCGCGGGGGAGGCGGTTGGTGTCGCGGTCGATCCTCTCCATCGCCTCCACCCAGGCGTTGCCCCACCAGGTGCGCCCGAAGCCTTTTCGCGCAGCCGTCGGCGTCCTCCTTGCCTCGCGCCGGAATCCTAGCACCATTCTACAGCGGATGGGGTCGCCGACGGGGTCGTATCTTCGATCTTCGATGCTTCGACTGCTAGCTAATGCGGAAGGGGTCACATCTTCGATCTTCGATGCATTGTCTGCCAATCGAGTTATCTCCGAACATCGACACGGCTCGCGCCAACGCCAAGTGGGGTCTAGCATCACCGACGGGGTCGTATCTTCGATCTTCGATGCATTGTCTGCCAATCGAGTTATCTCCGAACATCGACACGGCTCGCGCCAACGCCAAGTGGGGTCTAGCATCAATGCGGTTTTACAGACGTGCTTCGTGCGCGAAGCTCGAGTCCAGGGGATAAGATAGGGCACCCCAGCTCGGTTGCGGTTCATAAGTTGCCGGGGCCGAAGAAGTGACCCCGTTTAGACCCCGTTTATGGTGGATCGAAGATCGAAGATCTGACCCCAGAGGAGAGTGTGATAGAATTATGAAAATTGCGTCACTGGGACCAGCGATGAGGGGAGGCAGGCATGCTCTCGAACGGAAGGAAACGATTCGCCAGGATGGCAGCGGTATTATTGCTCATCGCAGCGCTGGCCACAGCCTCTCTCTCCTGCGGTGACAAGCAGGCCGCCGAGCCCTCCTTCGATGAGGCGACGCAGCAGCAGATAGAAAAGATCATCACCGACGCAATGGCTGCCGAGAACATCCCCGGGGTCATCGCGGGGGTCTGGGTGGACGGCCGGGGCACCTGGACGGGCGCGCTCGGTACAGCCGACACCGCTACCGGGGAAGCCATGCAGGTGGATAAGACCGTCCGCATCGCCTCCAACACCAAGACCTATACCGCCACGCTCATCCTGCAGCTTGCCGGGGAGGGGAAGCTTTCCCTCGACGACCCCCTGAGCAAGTACGTCACCGGCATCCCCAACGGCGACCGTATCACCGTCCGCCAGCTACTCGACATGACCTCGGGCATCTACAGCTACTCGGAGGACGAGGAGTTCGGCCGGGTCTTCGATAGCGAGCCCCTGAAGGTCTGGACCGCGCAGGAGATCATGGACATCGTCCTGCGCCACGAGCCCGACTTCGAGCCCGGCGCCGGCTGGCACTACTCCGACACCAACTACTACCTGCTGGGGATGATCGCCGAGCAGATCACCGGCACCCCGGTGGAGGAGGAGATAAAGCGCGGGATCCTGGACCGCCTGGGCTTGAAGCAGACCTGGTTCCCCACAGGCCCCGACATGCCCGGCGACTACGCACACGGCTACATGCCCGCCGCCGACTACGAGACCAGCAAGGCCCTGGTGGAAATGACCCGCATCGACCCCTCCGCCCCCTGGACCGGCGGGGCCATGATCTCCAGCCTGGAGGACCTCAAGACCTACGTGCGGGCCCTGGCGGACGGCTCCCTGCTCACCCCGGAGATGCAGGAGGAACGGCTGCGGATGGTCCAGGTGCCCGACAACGTCCTCCAGTACGGGCTGGGCATCGCCTCGGTCTTCGGCTTTCTGGGACACACCGGAGCCATCAACGGCTTCAACTCGGTCATCTTCCACAATCCGGACCTCAAGGCCACCATCGTGGTCATCACCAACAAGTCCACCAACGCATCGGGGGAGGCGGTGGGCATCTTCGACGCCCTTTGCCGGCTGCTCTTCCCGGATCTCTTCACGCCGGCGCCCAAGGAGCAGTAGGCCCACTCTTGGGGTCAGATCTTCGATCTTCGATGCGGGTAACATAGGGAATCCTTGTCCGGCTGTCGGCATAGAGCGCAGCAATAAAGGTGGGGGTGGGGATATCCACCGGCCCACGTTCCACCTTGAGGCCTTTGTGCCTGGCGGGACCCTTCCGCGTCCTATCCGGCTTGCGGGGGTTGGATTGGGTGTCCCCGGCGGGATTCGAACCCGCGACCTCCCCTTCGCCAAGGGGTTGCTCTGATCACTGAGCTATGGGGGCTATCACCAACGGGGTCGTATCTTCGATCTTCAATGCGGGTTTGCTTGCGGGTTCTTCAGATGCGAGGGCGATAGAGAGCCAGTGCTCTCCCTCTCGCTTGCACATATATAAGTTACCGGGGCCGGAGATCTAAGATCAGACCAGAGGCCCCCACAAATAATACCGAAGACCTGACCCTATGTTTGCACGTTTACGAAGATGTCCCATGTCCGGGGCTGACCCCACCTCTGATCGAAGATTGAAGATCTGACCCCACGAATGTTATAATCTGGGTGATTTTCGGGCCTAATTCAACTCCCACTTACCAGCGTTAGGTATTTATATAACTAATCTAACTCTACTATGTTGACATAATCGGATTTATTAAGTAACATGATTTCGCTTGCACTTTTTGAGGGAAAGTCCCGGGGTCCCCTATCGGTGTACCCAGAAGGACAACTCGGGCATTATATCCTGCGGGAACATCCCGAGGGCGAGGTATCGGGAGGCGGGTGGAAGTATGGTTCCGTCTTCCTGCTTGAGGTGATAAGGAACATCTCAAGGGCGAGGTATCGGGAGGCGGATAGCCCATCGGGATATTCAAGCACAGGTTACGGGTCTGCTGGAGATACAAAGATGGTGTTCGGGCATACGACTCGGATGGACGGTGGAGGCAAGGTAAAGGAGTGAAGATACGAGGGTCTCTGCCTCTGCGAGGAGGGTACCTCGTAGATCCAACGGGACGCAAGGAGAACGGAGAGGAGATGCGGGTGGTTTTCCTCCCGAGCGACTTGAGAAGGATACTCCAGAGGGATTTTCCGGCATGTATACCAGATTGATGGTGGAGACAAGGGGAAAGGGGTGGAGATGCGGGTGGTTTTCCTCTCGAGCGCCTTGAGAAGGATACTCCAGAGGGATTTTCCGGCATGTATACCAGATTGATGGTGGAGATAAGGGGAAAGGGGTGGAGATGAGGGTGGTTTTCCTCCCGAGCGACTTGAGAAGGATACTCCAGAGGGATTTTCCGGCATGTACACAGGATGGACGGTGGATGCAAGGAGAAAGGAGAAGAGCGGAGATGAAGGTGGTCATACTTAGCCCCGGGAAGGTGCTTGCGGCGGGACTGCTCTCCGTCCTGCTCATGGTGGCAGGTGTGCTGGGGACGCTGGCCCTGGCGGGGGTTTTCCGTCCCCAGAGGGCGGAGGCCTACGGCGAGGAGGGAGTGGGCGCCAAGCGCTGGTTCTTCGCCGAGGGATACACGGGCCCGGGCTTCGAGGAATGGATATTGATATATAATCCCGAAGAAAGTCAAGGTGGAAGCGGTGGTTCTGTTAGGGCTTCTGTCCACATGTTTGGCAATGCAGGCTATATAGGCGTTTACGATGCACCCACCCTCCAGCCCGGCCAGCGCGCCTCCATCAACATCAACGAGGTGGCCAAGGGGCTCTACGGCTACGAGGGGGATATATCAATTGTGGTGGAAGAGATCCAACCCTTCATCTGCGAGCGCGCCCTCTACTTCAACTACAAGGGACAGATAACGGGCGGCTCCCATTCCCTGGGCTATCAGGAAGCCGCTATCAGATGAGGAGGGCGCCGTGGCAGAGAAAAAAGGCGCCCTCCCGGCTTGCGTAACACTTGTGGGTGGCAGGTTCCGGGGATCCCGACCGGGACAGGGCGGAAAATCACCCCTTGCGGCGGCCCGCGGGGCGGCAGGGACGGCGGCGCGCGGGATTGGCCGCGCCCTCGCAGCAGGGGCGGTCGTGGCCATTCTGCTCGTGCTCGCTTTAAGCACGCCAGCCATGACTCCCGACAGGGCCGCCTCCTTCCCGGGGCCGGATTCAGGCCACGGCACCTGGACGGGCGAGGTGGCGGTGGGGCTCGCGGGGGCCAGCCAGGCCCAGGCGGTGCACTCCAACGGGTACCTGGTGATGGCGGCGGACAACGGCCAGGACGTCTATCTCTACCGCGCCTCCGACGAGCTCACCCTGAACTGGGGCAGCGGCACTTGCATGGACGTGGACAAATCGCGCCAGGCCTGCGACCCCTACCTCGCGGCCTCGGGCAAGTACGTGGCGCTGTCCTTCAAAGAGAAGATAAACGGGCGCTGGGCCCTGGTCATCCGCTGCTCCTGGGATGGCGGGGCCACCTGGCCCAAGACCTACATCGACGCGGGGAGCAGCTGGAACAACTACGAGGCCCACCTGGCCATGGCAGGGAACATGGTGCACGCCGCCTATGTCTCCGACTACCCGGGGCGCAACGAGGTCTATTACCTGCGGCTGGACCTCTCCCTCAACCGCCAGGCACAGAGCTGCGCCAGCGACGCGGGAGACGGCAGGACGGCCACCACCCCCTGCATCGAGGCCTCGGGGGAGAAGAGCGCCGCCGTGTATTACTCCGACGGCAGCGGCGACCTGCGCTCCATCTCCCAGGCCTGGACCTCCGACGGGAGCTCCTGGGGGCGCAACCTGGACCTCATACCCACCGGCGGGGGCACGGACATGACCTGGCCGGAGTGCTGCGCCTTCACCGTCAACGGAGAGCGTCGGGTGGCCCTGGTGTGCGACGGCAAAGATGGGGCGGGAGCACATCATGTCTATTACAAGAGGTACAGGCCTTCTGCGGGGTGGGAAGCACGAGCTGTCCTTCACAACAACAACACCGACTGGTGCTACCCCCAGATCGCGGCCCAGGGCTCGGACCTCATGCTCACCTTGAGGGGAAGCGCCGCCTCCGACCCCGCGGGGGGACTGGGCTACTACAACGCCTCCTGCGGGGAGAACGACGGCTGGAACAAGATCAGTGGGCTCTTCTACAAGATGATGCCCTGCGACCACCCCGCCTCCACCGACTGCCTCTCCGACGGCACGCGCTTCTTCGCCCTGGCGGTGGGCACGGGAACCCACGCGGGCCGCGTGCTCACCAAGCGCGAGGACACCAAAGACCCCACGGTATCCATCAACGACCCCGGCAAGTACCAGCGGGGCAGCTTCCACGTGTCCGCCACCGCCGCCGACGACTTCAAGGTGTCTGGCGACTGGCTCCTCTCCCCAACTTCCGAAAAATACCAGGACGGCATCGTGTGGGCGGACTTCTCCTACCGTACTACGAACGGGAGCTGGAAAACCCTCTACCATGACCCCGACGCGCCATGGGATGCCTACTTCAACGTCTCCTCCCTCTCCGACGGCACCTACGACTTCCGGGTGCAGGTCCAGGACACCGCGGGCAGGGGCGCCGAAAACATTCTCGAGGGCATCGTCCTCGACCGCAAGCCCCCATCCGTGGAGCTCCAGGTCTCAGCCCCCGACGGGGAGAACGGATGGTACGTGACCCAGCCCTCCTTCGGCCCCGCCATCTCGGCAACGGACTCGGGTTCCGGGGTCAAGGCCTCCTACTACCGCATGGACGGCGCCTCCTCGTGGACCGTCTATTCAAAGCCCTTCGCCCTGGAGGAGGGGGAACACACCGTCTCCTACTACGCCGAGGACAAGGCGGGCAACGTCTCGGCCACCAGGACCTTCTCCTACCGGGCGGACTTCACCGACCCCGAGGGCGAGATCGCCTTGCCCTCATCTGGCAATTACTTCCAGAAGGCACTCGCCGCCAAGGTGGCCTGCTCCGACGCGGTCTCGGGAGTGGCCGCGGTGACCTGGCTGGTGGACGGCGCTCCCCTGTGCTCGGGGCCCGAACTCGAGGCGACCCTGGACCTCTCGCGCCTTGCCGACGGGGAGCATACCCTCATCGCGGAGATAAAGGACAGGGCAGGGAGGAAGCGCCTCACCACCCCTGTGCACTTCTACAAAGACACCACCCCTCCCACAGTGGACATCGTGGAGCCCACGGGAAAGGAATGGCTGAGGGGCATGGTGGCGGTGAAGGCAGACGTGCGGGACAACCTAAAGGTGGCGGGCGTCGCCTTCTTCGTGGACGGCAAGCAGATAGACGAGCGCACCTCGCCCCCCTGGACGGCGGCCTGGGACACCTCCACGGTGGTGAACGGGTACCATGCCGTCTCAGTGCAGGCATGGGACGCCGCCGGCAACCGGGCGGAGGTACAGGCCTCGGGTGAGGTCACGGTGTACGTGGGCAACAACATCTCCGAGACCAACCACTTCGCGGAGGGCTGCACGCGGGAGGGCTTCGACACCTGGCTGTGCCTGCAGAACCCCGGGGATTCCTCGGCCGAGGTCACGGTGAACTACTACCTGGGTGAAGGACAGGGACAGGCCTCCATGCGCACCTACTCCCTCCCCGCTCACTCCCGCAGCACCGTTTACGTCAACGGGGATGTGGGGTCGGGCAAGGACGTCTCCATCCAGGTGACCTCGAACCGGCCCATCGTCTCCGAGCGCCCAATGTACTTCTCTTACGCGGGCGAGGGAGGCCAGGCCATCCTAGGAGGCCACACCGCCCAGGGGGCGCAGTTCCCCAGGCGGGAGTGGTACTTCGCCGAGGGCTGCACGCGGGAGGGCTTCGACACCTGGCTGTGCCTGCAGAATCCCCAGGGCCGAGAGGCACAGGTGCGTGTGGAATACCTCATGGAGGGAGGCGCCTCGCTCGTGCGCACCTACCGCCTCGCCCCCTGGAGTCGGGGCACCATCCCCGTGGACGCGGAGGCGGGAGCGGGGCACGACGTGTCCATGCGCGTGACCTCGGACCTCCCCATCGTGGCGGAGCGCCCGGTGTATTTCCTCTACCAGGGGATGTGGGACGGGGGCCACAACGTCATGGGAGCCGCACGGCCGGAACAGGAGTGGTACTTCGCCGAGGGCTGTACGCGCACCGGGTTCAACCAGTGGATCTGCCTCATGAACCCCTCCGAGAAGGAGGCGCGGGCGAGGATCACCTACGTCATGGAGGACGGGGGACGCATCGAGCGTGAATACTCCCTGGCGCCCCGCTCCCGCTTCACGGTGAACGTGAACAACGACGTGGCGCGCCAGCACGACGTCTCCGCCACCGTCACCTCCGAGGTGCCCATCGTGGTCGAGCGCCCCATGTACTTCCTCTACAACTCGGTGATCAGCGAAGGGTCCAACGCCATGGGGGTGGCCAAGCCCGGCTCATCCTGGTACCTGGCGGAGGGTTGCACCCGGGCCGGCTTCGAGGAGTGGATATGCCTGCTCAACCCCGGGGACGAGGAGGCGCGGGTGGCCTTGCGCTTCATGCTCGAGGACACCTCCCAGCGCGAGCACGCGGTCTCGGTGCCGCCCCGCACCCGGGTGACGGTGAAGGTGAACGACGTGGTGGGGCCGGAGCACGACGTGGCCTGCGAGGTGATGAGCGACCGCCCGGTGGTTGTGGAGCGTCCCATGTACTCCATGTACCGCGGCAGCTGCCCCGCCGCCGACACCCTATCAGGGTACACCTTCAACCCGTAGGGGGAAAACATGGGCGTTCAAGGGCCCGGTCATATTGTTCTATTGTTCAAATCCAGCGATCGGGTAGCTAATATCTGGTAGTTAAACTTCCGGACAGGCGATCAGCTAGACAGCTAGACAGGTGGAATCCAGAGGCGAGGCCTCTGGATTCCTTATGGGGTCACATCTTCGATCTTCGATGGGCCGCACGGATGGGGCTGGTGAAGCTGCCGGAAAACGAGGGGCGGACTCACCCTCGCCGCACGGATAAGGACAGTATCGGACCGTGCAGTGCCTGACTATCATCACGGCTCCGTGCTGCAACCCCTCAGGCGTACAGTATGGGGTCACATCTTCGATCTTCGATGGGCCGCACGGATGGGGCTGGTAAAGCTGCAGGAAAACGAGGGGCGGACTCACCCTCGCCGCACGGATAAGGACAGTATCGGGCCGTGCAGTGCCTGACTATCATCACGGCTCCGTGCCGCAACCCCTTCAACCGGAGGAAACCTTTGGCAGAAGAGCGACTGTGCCTGACTATCATCACGGCTCCGTGCCGCAACCCCTCAGGCGTAGGCGGAGAAACCCTTCCCCAGCAGCTCTCGTCCCACTACCAGTTTCTGAATCTCCGTGGTCCCGTCGGGGATGGTGAGCATGCGCGCGTCCCTGAAATACCTCTCCAGCGGGTATTCGTCGGAGAGCCCGATCCCCCCGTGCACCTGGATGGCCTCCGAGGCCACCTGCACCGCCGCCTCGCAGGCGAATCCCTTGGCCAGCGAGGAAGCCATGCGCGCCTGCGGGTCGGCGTTCACGGCGAGCTGGAATGCCCAGTAACCCATGAGGCGCGAGGCCACGGTCAAGGCCTGCATGTTGTACAGCTTCTCCTGGATGAGCTGCATCCTGCCGATGGGCTTGCCGAACTGCTTTCTCTCCCGGGCGTAGGAGATGGCCGCGTCCAGGGCCGCCTGAGCGATGCCCGCGGCCGCGAGGGCCATGCCGCTGCGCAGGAAGGCGAAGATGACGTTCTCCGGCGCCAGGCTGCCCATCATCTTCGCGAACCTCGAGTTAGCCAGGCGGGAGGGGTCGAAGTCGTCGCCCAGGAGCTCCTTTAGCCGCGGGCCGGTAATGGCCGCTGCCACCATGGCCATGACGTTGTTCTCCCGGGGCACCATGCAGTCCTGGAAGAATATCTCTCCCGTGGGAGCGGCCTTCCATCCCAGCTTGTGCAGGGAGCTCACCTCGTAGGGCGACTTCTCTCTTTCCACGAGGAGAAAGATGCGCTCTCCCTTTTCGTCGTTGGCGACCAGCATGCACAGGTCGGCTACGGGCGCGTTGGTGATCCAGGTCTTGGTGCCGTTCACCCGGTAGTAGTCGCCGTCCAGCACCGCGGTGGTGCGCATGGCGCGGTTGTCGGATCCCGCCTCGGGCTCGGTGATGGCGTAGCAGCCGATGACCTCGTTTCTCATCAGTCGGGGGAGCAGCCTCTCGCGCATGTCGTCGGAAGCCACGTTGATGAGGGCGGCGGGAAAACTGAGGCCCACCAGGCCCGCCGCGGCCGGCCACACGCGGAACATCTCCTCGGCCAGGATGGCTATGCAGATGGGGTCGCTGCCCATGTCAGACATGCTCTCCACTTCGAACCCCACCCCGATCTTGCGGAAGCGGCGCATGACCTCCAGCGCCTGCTCCCTGCCCATGGGGCCTTTTTTCTCCTGCTCATCCACCAGGGGCGCGATCTCTTTTTCCAGGAATTCCTTCAGGCTCTCGCGAAACATCCTCTGGCTCTCGGTGAAGGTGAAATCCATCGCCGCCTCCTTTCCTCGCTTATCTCCGCACCGTTTCCCCTCCGTTACGCCTCCTCTCCTGCCGCAAGGAGGCGTGTGGGGTCGTAGCTTCGATCTTCGATCACGATGGTTCAAGACGAATCACCTCTACGCGTCGAAAACGACGCCGGTCGAAGATTGAAGATGTGACCCCATCGGATATCTTTTATCCGTCAGGGCCAGGGCTG
Source organism: Actinomycetota bacterium (assembly GCA_014360645.1). Classification (NCBI taxonomy): domain Bacteria; kingdom Bacillati; phylum Actinomycetota; species Actinomycetota bacterium. The sequence goes on from JACIXD010000004.1 coordinate 14,092, forward strand.
TCTCTGCCGTTCCCGTATCCCCCTTATTCTAACCAAATGGCGTGTGGGGTCGTTGCTTCGATCTTCGATCACGATGGTTCAAGACGATTCACCTCTACGCGTCGAAAACGACGCCGGTCGAAGATTGAAGATGTGACCCCACTTCACCGTTCCCGATCCCCGGCGAGGGTAGGAGGCGTTCTCCGCCGTAATGATGATGTATTCCCCGCCGGGATGCCAGAATGGCTGTCCTTTCCAGCGTGTGCCCTCCAGTCCTGGCCGGTCGCGGGTGAAGCACCGGAGATCGCTGTCGTCGGGCTTTATGGTGTATATCTCATAGGATACGCCGTTGGGGTCTTTCGGGTCGTCCTCGCAAAGAGTGAACGCGATGAGGCTCCCTTCCGGCGAGTGCTTGGGGAAGGCTCCCTCGCATATGCGCACCGGGGCCGCATGCTCCTCAGGAAGCGTTTCCTCTCCCGAAGACCTCCCTCCGCCGCCGCATCCGCAGACGAGCGTCGCCGCCAGGAGAACAAGGTTGAGGGCAAGGAGGGCGTGGACCAGCCGGGATGGGGAGAGGGAAGCAGGCGATCCCGATGCCCCATGCCCACGCACGGTTTTCAGCATCTCCCCTTTCGTCTCTCTCGCCATCATCCCTCCCTTGATCCTCTCAACGCGCTCCTCTATTCTCCCATAGATCGGGCTGTGGGGTCAGATCTTCGATCTTCGACGGGTGGCGATGGATGGGTGGGATGGGTGGGGTCACATCTTCGATCTTCGATGTCGGGAAGATGGGTGGGGAACAGTGGGGTCTACCATTGGATTTTCTGTCACCGTGGGCTGATAGCATGATTATGAGCGCATGATTATGAGCGAACGGTGGAGAGTGAGGCGGGGTGAGCGCGGTGCAGAGGACGGGTACGGCCACCCTTCCCCTCCATGGGGGTAGGGCGCCGAGGTGGCTTTTCGAGAGGATGACGCGCCTCGCCGGAGCCGTCATGGCCTACATGGCGGATGAGCTGGGTCAGTCCGAGACCATCTATCGCTTCGCTGACCCTTACTGGTTCCAATCGTTTGGCTGCGTTCTCGGCTTCGACTGGCACAGCTCGGGGGTGACCACCACCACCTGCGGGGCGGTCAAGGAAGCGCTCAAGGTACTCCCGGGACTAGGCATCTTCGCCGCCGGCGGCAAGGGAGCGGTTTCCAGGCGCACCCCGCAGGAGATCGAGGAACAGGCCCACCGGATCGGGCTGGGCGGAGCGGAGGAGCTGGTGCGCGCAAGCCGCATGTCCGCCAAAGTGGACAACAACGCCCTCCAGGACGGCTACCAGATCTACCACCACTTCTTCCTCTTCACGGACAAGGGAGAGTGGGTGGTGCAGCAGGGGATGAACGAGGGCGAGGGTTACGCGCGCCGCTATCACTGGGCCTCGCGCGGACTGCGAGATTTCGTGGAGGAGCCCCACACCGCCATCTGCGCTCAAAGCCGCGGCCCGACCATGGACCTGACCTCCTCCGTCTCGCGGGAGACCAGGGAGGCCATGGCAGGCCTTTCCAGGGACCGCCCAGAGAAGACTGCCGCGCAATTGGACCGGCTCAGGGACCTGAGGCTGCCCAGGCGCCACCAGCTCTTCCTCGAACACTTACACACCTCCTCCGTGGGCAAGGTGCTCCTCAAGACCTACGAGAGGCAGCCCGAGGACTTCGCAACGCTACTGGGGATGCAGGGGGTAGGAGCAAAGACCCTGCGAGCCCTGGCTCTGATCTCCGAACTGGTGCACGGAACCGCTCTTAGCTGGGAGGATCCGGCACGCTACAGCTTCGCCCACGGCGGCAAGGACGGATACCCCTATCCCGTGGACAGGGAGACCTACGACCGCTCCATCGAGATCATGGAGAAGGCTATAAGGCGCTCGCGGTGCGGGATTGGGGAACGAGAGGAAGCCTTGAGGAGGCTGTCCCGCCTATTATCCACGCCGTGATCCCGAGCCAGTTGCCGCGGGGACTGTATTCCGAAACAGAGCGGGAGCAGGTCCGCGCCCTATACGTCGGCGACCGCCGAGGTGGTCGCCCAAGCTGCGTTCCGGCACATGGCGGAAGCCGAGTAGCGCCCGCGGTGGAAGATGGTCTCCGGACCTACATACGGGAAGAGCAATGCGGTAGAGTTCGGCAAATAGCTTCTTTGTACTCCACATTACGCGCACAAGAGCCCGGCGTAAGAAGATCGATGCCTTTACGACTTGGCTGAATATGATTCGATTTCACGCATAAAGGCCGCGCGTAAGTTGGGATGTGCAGGAAAGCGGGGTCGAAAAGTGAGGTCAGGTCCTCAATCTTCGTTTGGGATGAAACGAGTCGATTTCCCCTTGCTTAACGGAACTGACGCCGTCGTAGAGGACCAGTTGTGGACCCTGTTGTATCGCGGAGTGTGTTGATCAGCCTGTTCCGGGATCGAAGATCGAAGATGTGACCCCATTATCTGATCCGTTCCGGGATTGAAGATCGAAGATACGACCCCATGATCCCATGATTAGAGGTGGGTGGGGCCGTTGCGCCCGACGGCCAAGGCCGAAGCCCCGAGCGGTGTCAGTCCGTAGAGATCTGCGGAAGGGCTGCCGAGGCGCGTCCAGGTGCGCCCGCCGTCGGACGTCTTGAGGATCACGCCGCCCTCTCCCACCGCCCAGGCGGTCATGGCACTGACGGCACACACCGCGCGCAGGGCGGAGGAGACCATGAAGCGCCCCGGGAACGCCGTCGTCCTGAAATCCTCTTCCGGAGCACCGGCGCTTCCCGTCCCGGCCTCGGCGTCCTCGCGTCCGCCGCCCGCCGCTCCTGCGGCGTCCACTCCATCGGCCAGGGCCTGGAATACCCAGGTAATCCCGGCGTTCTCCGTCTTGAGAACCGTGCCGCCCTCGCCCACCGCCCAGGCGGTGGAGGCGTCCACGGCCCAGACCGCATACAGGCAAGCCGCCGTGCGGCTGTTCTGGAGAGTCCACGAAGCACCTCCATCAGAGGTCCTCAGAATGACACCGCCCTCGCCCACCGCCCAAGCGGTGGAGGTGTCCACGGCGGAGACCCCGTGGAGGCGGGCAGACGTTCCCGCCGCCTGCCGGGTCCAGTTCTCGCCGCCGTCGCTTGTGCGCAGAACAGTCCCCCCGTCCCCCACCGCCCAGGCGACGGAAGCGCCGGCGCACGACACCGCGCGCAGGGTGGCAGTGGCCCCCGCGGGATGTTGTTTCCATTTATTGCCACCATCCACGGTGCTCAAGACGACGCCGCCCTCGCCCACCGCCCAGGCGCGGGCCGCATCCGCGGCCGCCACCCCGTACAGCCACAGCGAGGTCCCCGAATCCTGGCGCGTCCAGCTCCTGCCGCCGTCGGAGGAACGCAGCACCGTACCCCCCTCCCCCACCGCCCAGACGGCTCCTCCCGCCGCCGCCACCGCGCTCAGGGCGTAGTCGCGCACCACGAAGGGGAGGGAGGGTGAGGTCCCCACCGGCGTATGCACGGTGAGCGGCACCGTACCCGAGAGACCGGGGGGCACCCTGACCACGATGCGCGTATTCGACCAGTAATCGTAAACGGCGGGCTTCGTCTCTCCGAAGCACACGTAGTTTTCCGGCCCCTCCCGCGCCCCGAAGCCCGAACCCGCTATCTCTATCTGGGTTCCCGGAGGTCCGTTGGGCGGGCTCACGGAACTCACCGACGGCGGGACCAGGGCGGTGAAATATACCGCGTTGGAGGCGGCCACGGGGGTGACCACCGAGACCTTCACCCTACCCGCCACTCCCCGCGGCACCCGCGCCACGATGAGCTCGTTGCTCCAGCTCACATAGTCCTGGGCCTTCACCGACCCGAAGGACACCCAAGAGGAGCCGCGCTGCGAACCAAAACCCGACCCGTGCAAGGAGACCTCCCCACCCGCCACCGCTTCTCCGGGCCTGACGAAGTCGATATGGGGCTTTACCGCCACCGGCAGGGGAGGCGGGCTCTTGCTCACGCTCACGGTGAGCGGGTTGGAGGTGCCGGAGGCGGTCACCACCTTTACCTCCGCCCTCTCCGGAGCGTTTCCCGGGACCGTCAGCAGGATGAGGTTGTTGGTCCAGTAATCGAAGGAGGTGACCTTCACCCCGCCGACCATCACGTAGGATTCGCCCCGACTGGGACCGAAGGAAGCGCCGGATATGGTGAGGGGCTTTCCCGCCCTGCAGTAGCGGGGACTGGCGCCGTCGAGCCTGGGGATGATCACCAGCTTGAGCGCCCTCGTGGTCCCGGCGGGCGTGGACACCACCACCTCCTCCAGGGGGGTGGCCTCCGAGGGGACCTCCACCTTGATGCTCCTGTCCCCCCATGAAAGATAGCGCACCGCCCTGGCCTTCCCGAAGAGGACGCCGCTGTCCGCGCCCTCCCCGAAGGCCAGCCCGCTGAGGGTGACCGTGCCCCCGGAGACCACCGTGGTGGGGCTGATGGCGTCCAGGCGCGGAAGGTCGCGGAAGTGGAGCAGGGTACCCAGGGTGCCCACCGCCCAGGCGGTCCCCGGACGCGGCGCCGCCACCGCGCGCAGGGCGTTGGCGGTGCCGGTGTGCATGGCCTTCCAGGTCCTTCCACCATCGTCGGTGCGCGCGAGGTAACCCCCTTTGCCCGAGACCCAGGCCTCATCCTCCCCCGTCGCAGCGACCCCTGTGAGGTCGGCGGCGGTGCCTGAATCCACCGCGAACCAGGTGCGACCGCCATCGGTGGTGCGCAGCACCGTCCCTTCCGCTCCCACCGCCCACGCGGTGTCCGGGCCCTCGCCGGAGACGGCGAAGAGGTCCCCGGTGGTCCCGGACTCCTGGACGCTCCATGACTCTCCCGCGTCCAGGGTCTTCACGATGACGCCTCCCCGCCCCACCGCCCAGGCGATGTCGGCGCTCGAGGCGTATACGCCGAGCAGGTCGCCGGCCTCGGCGCAGTCCCTGCGTAGCCAGACCTGCCCCCCGTCGTCGCTGCGGATGACCGTTCCTCTTCGCCCCACCGCCCATACCGCCGCGGTTCCGACGCAGGAGACGTCGTGCAGGTCGTAGGAGGCGCGCGAGGTCTGTTCCTCCCAGCTCTTGCCACCGTTCCCGGTGTGCAGCACCAGGCCGTCCTTCCCCACCACCCAGGCGTTGTCCGCATCAGCCGCCTCTATCCCGAAGAGGTCCCTGGCGGTCCCCGCGTAAACGGGATCCCAGGTATAACCGCCGTTGTCCGTGCGCAGCACCGCGCCCGCCTCACCCGCCGCCCAGGCGATGTCGGTGGAGACCGCGCACACGTCGTAGAGCCCCCGCCCGTCTCCGACGTACTGGGGAACCCAGGTAGTCCCCCCGTCGCAGGTGCGGAGCACGGCGGCACTCTCCCCCACCGCCCAGGCGTTCTCGGTATCGGCGGCATAGATGGCGAGGAGGTTGTTGCGGGTGCCCGATTCCTGCGGCGTCCAGGTCACACCGCCGTCGGCAGTGCGGCGTATGAAACCGCCGGAACCCGTGACCCACGCATTGAGCGTATCCACGGCGTAGATGCTCGCCAGCGGGGCTTTCACGCCCGCCTCCTGGGTGGTCCAGGACGCGCCCCCGTCCTGCGTCTTCACGATGACGCCGGTCTCCCCCGCCGCCCAGACGGTATCCGGGGCTGGTAGGTAGATGGCCCTCAAATGGTCCCCAGTACCGGTGGCCAGGAGACGCCAGGATGATCCTCCATCCTCGCCCACGAGCACGCTCCCGTTCTCTCCCGCCGCCCATACAGTATCCGCATCCGAGGCCACCACGGCATAGAGGGCGCTTTTCACCCCGGGATCAAACCGCTCCCACGACGACCCGCCGTCCCTGGTGCGCAGCACAGCCGGCCCCTCCGCCATCGCCCATGCGGTGTCCGCATCCAGGGCGAAGACGTCGAAGACGTCCCGGCCGGTGCCTACATCCATCTTTTCCCAGGATGCGCCGCCGTCCACGCTCCTCATCATCGTTCCCCTGCGGCCGGCCACCCAGGCCACTTCCGGGAAACCGGAGGGAGAAGATACCGCGAGCAGGTCCTCGGTGACCCCGGTGGCCAAGGGAAGCCAGGTGACGCCTCCGTCAACGGTGCGGAAGACGAAGCCGCCGTCGCAGGCGATCCAGGCATGGTCCGGGTCCGTGCCCGTGACGTCACGGCAGGTGGTGGGGGTATATTCCCGCGCCTCGCCCTGCAGTTGAGAGCGCAGCACCTGCCGGGTGTGTGCCCGGGCGAGAGCGGTGCCCGAGGGAGGAAAGACCGAAAGCGCCGCGAGGAGGCAGGCGGCCGCTAGGCAGGCAAGCACCGTGGCGCGGCGTCTTCCAGTCGCAGGCCGGGGAGCGAGGATATGCCGCACAGCGCGCCGCATCCCCTTTTCCGCTCCCATTTTCCCGCGGGCGAGCGGGGCACGCGCGGTTCGGCCTCCGCTCATCCTCGCGGTCGCCGCGGCGGCCCGCTCTCCTGACTCACCCCTATATACCTTCATCCCTGGAGGCCGTATACGCATTGCCGTCCCCTTCTCCACCGCGTCCCCGGCGGCCGATCTTTCTTTCCTCCTCCCGCTTTTCTCCTCCCGCTTTTCTCCTCCCGCAGGCTCTTGGAGCACACGCGGCACCTCTGCCTCCCGACCACGCCGGTGGCAAGCGATATTTTCTTCCGTTCTACATCTCACATCCGTATATTTTAAAACTCAATCTTTAAAACTTGACTCTGGAGGCCGCACCCTTGACCACCGGAGGCCACAAACGCATCGACTCCCCGTTGGCCGCCGCGCCCCCAGCGACCGCCCCGACTGCATCCTCAAGATCTACCTCGCCCTCGCCCGGAAACCCGCCCGTTCCCGCGACGCCATGACTCAAAGAAAGTCCTGTCCCGGCAGCCACCGAAAGGCCGGGCACCGAAGTCAATTGTACATCAGCACGACCGTATAGGGCTCGCGATGCAGGCGATGGGGGCTCAAGATAACGGATCCGAAAGCGATCGCAAGAAGAACGGTGATGGTCGGCATTCGTGATGAGGGTGGGGCGGGCGGGGGCAGGCGATGGGGGCTCAAGATAACGGATCCGAAAGCGATCGCAAGAAGAACGGTGATGGTCGGCATTCGTGATGCGGGTGGGGCGGGCGGGGGCAGGCGATGTGGGCTCAAGATAACGGATCCGAAAGCGATCGCAATAAGAACGGTGATGGTCGGCATTCGTGATGAGGGTGGGGCGGGCGGAGGCAGGCGATGGGGGCTCAAGATAACGGATCCGAAAGCGATCGCAATAAGAACGGTGATGGTCGGCATTCGTGATGAGGGTGGGGCGGGCGGAGGCAGGCGATGGGGGCTCAAGATAACGGATCCGAAAGCGATCGAAAAAGATGATCCGGTGGCCTCCCTCCCCTCCCCGGCCTTCAGGCGATCCGCGCCGGCGGTGAGGGGCGGAGAATCCTCCACTCCCGGGTGTCTCCCCAAAACCGGCACTTCACAGGAACAGCATGGCGATGACGAAATAGATGACCACGCTGAGCACGTCCTGCAGCGCGGTGGCCAGGGGCCCGCTCCCCAGAGCGGGATCCTTGCCCAGAGCCCTGAAGGTGATAGGGATGAGGGACGCCAGCACCGAGGCCAGGGCGCTGGCGATGAGCAGCGAGGAGGCCACCACCGCGGCGATGCCGAGAGAGCCGCTGATTGCCAGCGCGCCGGCGCCTCCCAGCAGGCCGAGGATCGCTCCCAGGCAAATCCCCACGATCAGCTCCCGCAGGAGGTACGGCCCCGACCTGATGTTGAAGGTCGCCAGGGCCCTGACGGTGATGGCCTCCGCCTGGGTGCCCACCGAATCGGCGATGTAGGTTATCACGGGGATGAAGTAGGCCAGGGCCACCGTCTCCCGCAGTGTATGCTCGAAGCGGCTGGCGATGAAACCGAGGGCGAGCCCCACAACCGCCCCGAAGACCAGCCACGGCGCCCGCGAGGCGATGACCTCCCGGTACCTGGACCTCGCCAGCTTGAGGATGTGCGATCCACGGCCCGTGAGCCCGGAGGCCAGCAGGGCGTCCTCCAGGTGCTCCTGGTGCATGACGTCGATGATGGTACCCGCGGTCACCGCGCCGTGGAAGACGCCTTGCCCGTCCACCACCGGCACCACGGTGACGTCGTGCTTGATGGCCAGGAGCACAACCCGTTCCTGGTCGGCGAGGGGATCAACCGTGACCCCGGGCCGGGCCATCACCTCCACGACGGGGGTCCTCAGCTCGGCCTTGGAGAACCGCGAGAGATCCACCACTCCCAGGAGCCTGCCGCCCTCGTCCAGCACGAAGGCGCACTGTATGTCATCCCAGCTCCTGGTATAGATGGCCCTGAATACGTCCCGCAGTCGGTCCTCGGGGCTCGCGGTGAGCACGTCGGTGGAAAGGATCCTCCCCACGCTCTCCTCGGGAAAGCTGTGGTATCTGCTTTCCCCGCCCGCCTCATCCGGCACAAGACCTCCTGGTCCCATGACAATCCCCTTCATCTCCACGTATCCATGCGTTCCGCCGTCTCTCCCCCGCCTCATTGCATAGCTGCATATATATCACACCACAACCGTCAGTTGACACGACTGGAAAAGATTTGCTAATGTTTTTTGGGGTTGTTGGACGAGGGCACAAATCAATCGGCGGGTGAAGTCCGCATGCGCGGGAAGATGTTGCTTTTCGTGATGCGGAGCCTGTCGTGGCGTTTCGGGAAAGCCTTAAAAGGTAAAGGACCGGTATCGCGCAAGGAGGCGAGATGGCGGCAGGGGGAGCTGGAAGGGCAAGAGGACACAGCGCCTACTACGTTCACTACACGGCCGTTTTCTTCTTGGCCCTCATACTCATTGTCTCGGCGGCGGCAGCCTCATGCAGCTCGGGCAGCGAGAAGGCAGCCGAGAAAGAGGAGCCGGTCAGCCAGGTGGAGAACGCGCAGGTCCTGGGACGCATCATGGCTCACCGCAACCAGCTGGAGGGCGAGATCGGCGAGCCGGTAGAGGCGGTGATCTCCGGAGACATAACCGCCCTGGCGGAGGCGGGCGAGGAGACCTGGGCTCTGGTCAGGGTGGCCGATTTCCGCACTACCAGCGTACCCCAGGGCACGCTGAAGGCGACGCCCGGGAGCGAGCTCTCCGTCCGCCTGAGGGTCACGGAAGGCGCGCCGCCCCTGGCCACCGGGGCCAGGGCGGAGATAAACGCCCTGGTCTCCAAGAGCAAGGAGGGGCCGGTGATCATCGGCAGGGCCTACAGGATTTTGTGATACCGCGACAGGGGCACAGGCACACGGAAGCAAGCAGGGACCGCGACTTCCCCGGCGGCACAAGGGGCACAAAGAAACGGGCTCCTTGAAAACGTGAAACACGGCAGTACAAGCATAGGGCAGTAAGGGCATAACCGGTTTCGATCCTCGCGCGCGTAACCTTGCGCGGGATCACGGGTGGAGAAGGGCAGGTGGAGAAGAGCGGAAATCACGGGGTCTGCCATGTTTCTCATCCTGCACGCGCATTTCCAGCGGGAGAAGGATATGAAGGCGTGAAGCAGAGACGGATCTCGGGGTGGCGATGGCGTTCCGCCGCACGAAGAAGGGAATTCATGGTAAATGCTCCTGTTCTCTTTTTATAAGCTTTTAAAGGAATACCCGGCCAGGGCAGTGAAGCCCGGGCCGAGAGATCATCCATCAAGAGACAGGCACGACAGGGTATAGGTACGGCAGGCGAACAATATTTTCGGGGGTGTGAAGCGATGAAGCGTGATAACAGGGCATTGGGTTGGAAGGCCAGGACGGTGGCCATCGGGGTGCTGCTGATGCTTATAAGCGGTTTCTTCCCCGCTTTCCCAACGCTCCTGAAGACGAGGCTTGCACATGCTCAGGGGGGTTCCATCTCCGGCACCGTCACCGGGGGTGGAGGCCCCCTTGAGAACGTGGAGGTCGTCGCCTATGTCTGGAGCGGCGATTGGGGCTGGTGGGACTACGCCGGGAACGCCCGCACCGGCACCGACGGCACCTACGAGATAAGCGGCCTCGAGCCCGGGTACTACATCGTGGAGTTCATGCCCCCCTCGGACAGCTACTACATAGGGCGCTTCTACGACGACCAGTTCATGGGGAATCGTGGCGAGGAGGACACCCACGACTTCTGGGTGGACGGCGAAAACCCCGCCACGGGCATAGACACCGTACTGGAGATGGGCGGAAAGATCTCCGGGCAGGTGACCTCGGCCTCGGAGCCCGACGGTGTGGATGACGTCTGGGTGGGCGTCTACGACCTGGATCAGAACTACATCACCGGCGCGAGCACGGGATGGGACAACGAGGGGCGTTACGAGACCCGGGCCCTACCTGCGGGGACCTACAAGCTGCGCATCTCTCCCTCGTGGGGAAGCGAATACCTACCCCAGTGGTACGACAGGAAGGGGGACTTCGGCTCCGCGGACGAGGTCACGGTGACCCTGGGCGAGACCGCGGAAGCAAACGTAACCCTCCAGGAGGGCGGCAGGATAAGCGGAAGGGTGACCAACGCCGCAGATGAGTTCTTAGAGAACGTGGAGGTATATGCAATCCCCTACGATTACTGGGACGATTATTCTGACTATCGCGCCTACACCCAGGCGGACGGCACCTACGAGATACGTGGGCTCCCCACCGACCAGTACCGCATCAGGTTCAATCCACCGAGCGGATGCCTCTACCTGTGGGAATACTATGAAAACACCCGAGAGAGATCCTCGGCTACGCCCGTGGATGCCGTGGTAGGCGGACTCACCGAGGACATCGACGCCGTACTGGAGATGGGCGGAAATATCTCCGGGCGGGTGACCTCGGCCTCGGAGCCCGACGGCGTGGATGGCGTCTGGGTGGACGTCTACGACCTGGGTCAGAACTACATCACCGGCGCGAGCACGGGATGGGACAACGAGGGGCGTTACGAGACCCGGGCCCTACCTGCGGGGACCTACAAGCTGCGCATCTCTCCCTCGTGGGGAAGCGAATACCTACCCCAGTGGTACGACAGGAAGGGGGACTTCGGCTCCGCGGACGAGGTCACGGTGACCCTGGGCGAGACCGCGGAAGCAAACGTAACTCTCCAGAAGGGCGGCAGGATAAGCGGGCAGGTGACCTCGGCCTCGGAGCCCGACGGCGTGGATGGCGTCTGGGTGGACGTCTACGACCTGGGTCAGAACTACATCACCGGCGCGAGCACGGGATGGGACAACGAGGGGCGTTACGAGACCCGGGCCCTACCTGCGGGGACCTACAAGCTGCGCATCTCTCCCTCGTGGGGAAGCGAATACCTACCCCAGTGGTACGACAGGAAGGGGGACTTCGGCTCCGCGGACGAGGTCACGGTGACCCTGGGCGAGACCGCGGAAGCAAACGTAACCCTCCAGAAGGGCGGCAGGATAAGCGGGCAGGTGACCTCGGCCTCGGAGCCCGACGGCGTGCCATATGTCGAGGTGCGCCTCTACTCCGCGAACGACCCCGACAACTACATCTACTCCACCTGGACGGACTGGAACAACGGCACCTACAGCCTCCAGGGCATCCTCCCGGGGGAATACAAGGTGCTCTTCGTGCCGCAATGGTGGTACCCCGACTATGCCCGGGAGTGGTACGAAGACAAGCGCTCCTTCGAAACGGCGGACGTCATCGCCGTGGGCGAGGGGGAGAACCTGACCGGCATCAGCGTGGTGCTGGAGAGGAACGGCTGCATCTCCGGAAGGGTCACCGGCGAGCTGGACCCCGACGGCCTGTACGGGGTGGAGGTCCTGGCCTACGACCTGGACGAGAACTACACGGGCAGAGGCGGTTGGACGGACTCCAGAGGCCGCTACACCATAACCGGCCTCGAGGAAGGCTCCTACAAGCTCTATTTCGTTCCCTATTACAAGCCCGCCTACGGCTCCCGATGGTACGACGACAAACCCGATTTCGAGTCCGCCGACCCCGTGGAGGTGCGCATCGAGAGCGAGACCCCAGACATCGACGCTCACCTCGTCACGGGCTCCCTCTCGGGCACCGTGACCAGTCCCGACGAGCCCGAGGGCGTCTCCAGGGTTGACGTCTTCGTCTACGACGCCAATGGCGATTACCGGGGCAGCGCCGTCACCGACGAGAGCGGGACCTACACCATCAACAACCTGCCGAGCGGCGAGTACTTCGTCTATGTCTATCCCTGGTGGCCCAACGCCAACGAGGGGCGCACCTACGCCTTCGAGTGGTTCGAGGACAAGGGGGCCATCGAGGAGGCCGACCCGGTCGAGGTCGAGGCGGGCAAGGACACCCCGCATATAGACTTCTCCCTGGAAAGCGGCTCCATCTCCGGAACGGTCACGGGACATGAACGCCTCGCCCTTGAGGGCGTGGACGTCTATGTCCACGACGGTTACTTCCACCTCGTGGGCACCGCGGCCACGGGCGCCGGCGGATCCTACACCGTCAAGGGGATCCGTCCCGGCGATTACGCCGTCTATTTCGACCCCACCTGGATAAGGGAGAGCCAGGGCAAGGACTACACGGGGGAGTATTACGACGACCGCCTGAGCTTCTATGAGGCCGACCGCGTGACCGTGGCCGGCGACGTGACCGGGATAGACGCCTCCCTGGAAGCGGGGTCGTTCATAGCCGGGACTGTGACCTCGGGCGGGCAGCCCGCCGCGGGCGTGTTCGTGCACGCCTACCGGGCAGGCGACCCCACCTACTGGGTCGCATATACCGAGACCGGTGCCGACGGCTCCTACCGCATCGGCGGACTGCCCCCGGGTGATTACCGGGTCTCATTCAACCACGCCTCGGGGCAGAACTACCTCGACGAATGGTACGACGACGCCGCGGACTTCTACGCCGCCACGCGGATCAGCTTGCCCAAGGGCGGCGGGGCGAACGGCATCGACGCCAACCTCGCCACCGGCGGATCGGTGTCCGGCAGGGTCACGGGAAGCGACGCACCCGACGGGCTCGAGGGCGTGCAGGTGCGCGTGCTGGACACCGACTACGGGTTCGTCGGCGGCACCCTCACGAAAGCGGACGGCTCCTATTCCGTGGGAGGCCTGCTCACGGGAACCTACTACGTGGAGTTCTACACAGGCGACCCCTGGTCCGACGACGCCCTCAACTACCGCGGCGAGTTCTACAACGACCGTCAGGAGTGGAAGGACGCCGATCCGGTCTCCGTGACCGCGGGCTCCGACACCCGTCTGGACGAGGCCGTGCTGCAGCGCTACGCCACCATCTCCGGGCGCGTCACCGGGACCGGCCACGCGGACGGCTTGGAAGGCGTGGAGGTGTACCTCTACAGCGAGAGCTTCTGGTACAAGAACGACTGGACGCGGACCGACGCCTCTGGCTTCTATTCCTTCGACCGCGTGGAGGGCGGCAGCTACAGCGTCTATTTCAGAGCCGACGGCTTCAACAACGAAAACGGCACCGATTATGCCTCCGAGTGGTACGACGACAGGGCCGGCCGCAAACAGGCGGATATCCTTGACGTCGCCATGGGCGAGGATCTCGCGAACGTCAACGCCGTTCTCGAGCGCGCGGGCCGCATCACGGGACGGGTAACCAGCGCCTCCAGACCCCGGGGCGTGAGCGGCCATATGGCTAAGGTCTATGACCCCGAGGGCAACTTCATCACCCAGGCAAATACCGAGAGCGACGGTTACTACGAGGCGCGCGTGAAACCTGGCACCTACAAGGTCGCTTCCCTCTCAGATTACTGCTACTACCGTTATATATGGTACGACGGCAAGTCCACCCTCGAGGAGGCCGACCCAGTTACCGTCACCGAGGGCCGGACGATGTCGGGCATCGACTTCTACCTGCCCGGAACCGGCTCCATCTCAGGCAAGGTGACCAGCAACGAGCACCCCGATGGCGTTTCCGGGCTGAATGTGTTTCTCTACTGGGCGGACAATCCCTATGACTATTTCGACACGTTTACGAACGATAATGGCGAGTATTCGTTCCAGGACGTGCCGGTGGGTGAATATAAGGTGAGGTTTATGCACTACTACCATGCCTCCCACACCTCAAAATGGTACGACGGCAAGGGCGATTTTGATTCCGCCACCACCATAACCGTCACGGAGGGCGCCGAGACGCGGGATATAGACGCCCACTTCACTGACGAGGCCTCCATCACCGGTCGCGTCACCGACTCATCAATCCACCCCAGGGGGCTCCAGGACGTGAGGGTCGAGTTGTATGACACCAGTCATATCTTAATGGCGAGCACACTGACGAATGAGGAAGGCACCTACACCCTCAGGGGCCTCGCGCCGGGCGACTACAAGGTGTTCTTTGCAACTGATTCGTATGCGAGTGAATACCTCGACGAGTGGTATAAAGACAAGCCGGGCTTCGAGGCCGCGGACCTCGTGACCGTGAGCGTGGGCACTCCAACCGAGCTCGATGACGCCGTACTCGAGCTCGGGGGCTCCATCTCCGGCCACGTCAGCGGGGACGATGCTCCGGGCGGCCTGGAGGGCGTTCTGGTCACAATATACGGAGAAGGTTATTTCTACCATGGGGATGCCACCACCGACGAGAACGGAGACTTCAGGGTGGGAGGCCTGCCTACGGGTGAATACCGCGTATGGTTCTATCATCATGGGTACATCACAGAGTTCTACGACGACCAACCCGACTTCCAGCAGGCCGACCCCGTATCCGTGACCGCAGGCGAGGACACCCCCCTAGGGGAGGTCGTCCTCCAGCGCTACGCCTCCATATCCGGGCGCGTCACCAGCGCCTCCCAGCCGGACGGCGTCGAGGGCCTGCACGTCTATCTCTACCGCGCGGATGACCCCGGCGGTTGGGTGGATTGCCGCGTCACCGACGAGCAAGGTTACTACAGCTTCGAACGGCTGTATCCCGGCGCCTACAAGGTGGCCTTCTCCCCCATCTCGGGCATGGACTACGCCGAGGAATGGTTCGACGGGCAGCCCGATTTCGAGCGCGCGGAGGTCATAGATCTGGCCTCGGGCGAGAACCGCGAGGACATCAACGCCTTCATGGACCCGGGCGGCTCCATCAGCGGGCGCGTCACCTCCGGCTCCAGGCCTGACGGCATAGAGGGGGTGGGGGTCACCGCCTACACCCCGGACGGGAGGTACGCCCGCGCCTGCCACACCGAGGCCGACGGCACCTATTACCTCGGCGGCCTCGCCACGGGAGAGTACCTGGTGAGGTTCGACCCCGGCCGCATGCCATATAAGGGCGAGTGGTACGAGGATAAGTACGAGCAACGGTTCGCGGACGCGGTGAGCGTGACCGCCGGCTCCGCGACCACGGGCATCGACGCCGTGCTCGCCGACAGCGGTTCCATCTCTGGTCGCGTCACCAGCGACGCCCAGCCCGACGGAGTCGGCGACGTCTACGTGCACGCCTACCCGGCCAGCGACGAGTGGAACTGGTCCGGTTACGCCGTTACCCGCGGCGACGGCACCTACGTCATCGAGAACCTGGTGCCGGGAGAGTACAGGGTCATCTTCAATTCCTCCTCGGGTCAGAACTACAAGTCGTTGTGGTACGACGGCGCCGACTCCTTCCTGGATGCCAGGCCGGTGATGGTCAACGAGCGCGTGAACACAGGGCACATCGACGGACACTTGAGCGAATACGCCTCCGTCTCCGGCCGGGTCACGGATGGAGAGGGCAACGGCGTGCCGGACGTACTGGTGCGCTTCTTCAAGGACGGCACGGTCGAGGTGGACAGCGTGCTCACCGACTCCGAGGGCAGGTACGAGCGCTACAACCTCGCCGAGGGCACCTACCTCGTGAAGTTCGAGCCGCCCTTCACCTCACCGTGCAAGGCGGAGTGGTTCGACGACAGGCCCGACCAGGCCTCGGCCACGCAGGTGAACCTCTCTCCGGGAGAGAAGAAGGTCGGTGTGGACGCGGTCCTGAGCGTGGAGGGGGCGCCCCGGGTACTGTGGGTCAACCCGGACACCGGCATGGACACCCAGTCCCTGGACGACGTGTTCATCTTCGGGTCGGGCTTCGCCTCGGAGGGATACACCCTCCCCCGGGTGTTGCTCATGCGCGAGGGGCAGGCGGCAAACGAGGCGCGGGACGTAAAGCTCATTGACGCCAACTGTCTCACCTGCGACCTCAACCTCATCGAGCAGGCGTCCGGGCCCTGGGACGTGGTGGTGGTCAACCCCAACGGCCAGGGAGGGCGTCTGGAGAGCGGCTTCACCGTCGTGCACAAGCCCCAGCCCCCCACCCTGCTGGGACCGGTCACCGCCCTGGTGGGCCAGGTGGGCTTGCACGGCACCGCGGAGGCCGGCTCCACGGTGAGGATATACCGCCGCCCGCAGGGTGAGGCGGAATGGAATCAGGTAGAACAAACGGAGGTGAACCAGCACGGCAACTGGAACGCCGCCGGTGACTGCCCCTCCGAGGGCACCTACGAGTTCATGGCCAAGGCCACCAATGGCGGGGTCGTCAGCGACCCCTCGGAGATCCTTACGGTGGTGGTAGGCGGCGCCGACCTCGCGGTGCTCACCGACTACTTCGCGAACCTGCACGGCGCGCGGTACGACCCGGACCCCGAAACCGGCGTCATCTATCTCTCCACCTTCTCGGGGGCGGAGTTCCAGGTAAGGATGAGGTTCTCCTCCGCGCCGGATACCGTCTCCTTCCAGTTCAAGGGGACCTCCTACCCGGTCACGGGTCCGGACGCCTCCGGCTGGTACACCGCCACCGTCTCCGGCTGGACCTGGTCTCCAGGCGTACAGCAGGGCAAGATCCTCTACAACGATAACGGCATGGACTTCCAGCAGGCGGTGCTCGAGGTGGTGCTCATCGATCCCTCCGGCTACGTATACGACCTGGGCACCGGCCAGAAGGTGCAGGGGGCCAGAGCCACCCTGCAGTACTGGTTCGGCGGCACCTGGCGGGACTGGCCGGCCGACGAGTACGGACAGGCCAACCCCCAGTACACCGACGACGAGGGCAGGTACGGCTGGGATGTGCATCCGGGCAAGTACCGGGTGCTGGTGGCTAAAGACACCTACCAGGGAGCCACCAGCGAAGAGGTGACGGTGCCTCCGGAGGTGACGGACCTCAACATCGGGCTGCGCAGGAACGCTCCGTCCATCACCTCCATCACCCCTACAACCGGCAAGGCGGGCGAGCGGGTGACGATCAGGGGCACGTGCTTCGGCGCCGTGCAGGCGGGGAGCAAGGTCACCTTCGCGGGAGACAAGAACGCCACCGTGGTCTCCTGGAACGACACCGATATCGTTTGCACCGTGCCCGTGGGAGCGGTGAGCGGCGACGTGGTGGTGGTGACCGCGGGAGGGACCAGCAACGGCGTCAGCTTCACCGTCCAGACACCACCGCCGTCCATCCCCAGGCCGACCATCACCTCCATCAACCCGGCGAAGGGCAAGGTTGGCGACACGGTGATCATCGGCGGAGAGCATTTCGGCGCCTCCCGGAGCGCAAGCTCGGTCATCTTCGCCGGGAACAAGACCGCGGCCGTGGTCTCCTGGAGCGACACCGTTATCGTTTGCACCGTGCCCGTGGGAGCGGTGAGCGGCGACGTGGTGGTGGTGACCGCGGGAGGGACCAGCAACGGCGTGTGGTTCGAGGTCGAGGGAGAGTACAAGCCTGCCCAGGGGACTACCTGGTACCTGGCCGAGGGCTACACCGGGGGCGATTTCGACACCTGGGTGCTGGTGCAGAACCCGGGCCCGGAGAAGGCCACCGTCACCCTCTCCTTCCAGCTGGTGGAGGGCATGGCTTCCGATTACACCTTCGAGCTGCCCGCGGGCATGCGCAAGTCGGTGCACCTGGACGAGCTCCCCGACCTGGCGGACGCCCAGGTGTCCACCAAGGTGAGCTCGAACGTGCCGGTGGTGGCGGAGCGCGCCGTCTACTTCAGGTATGACGGCAAGGAAGGAGGGCACTGCTCCATAGGGGTCACCGAGCCCGCCAGCGCCTGGTACCTGGCCGAGGGCTACACCGGGGGCGATTTCGACACCTGGGTGCTGGTGCAGAACCCGGGCCCGGAGAAGGCCACCGTCACCCTCTCCTTCCAGCTGGTGGAGGGCATGGCTTCCGATTACACCTTCGAGCTGCCCGCGGGCATGCGCAAGTCGGTGCACCTGGACGAGCTCCCCGACCTGGCGGACGCCCAGGTGTCCACCAAGGTGAGCTCGAACGTGCCGGTGGTGGCGGAGCGCGCCGTCTACTTCAGGTATGACGGCAAGGAAGGAGGGCACTGCTCCGTCGGCTATACGGAACGGTAGAAGGCAGAACGCCCCGGGCGGATATGCTTTTCCGCCCGGGGCGGCACCCCTCGATAAACGATGAGGCTGGGTGATCAGATCGTTATGGCAGGTGTTGGCAACGGAAGGCGGCGGAGAAACACGGGCGGCCGATTCGAGGAGCTATTTCAACCGGTATTTCTCCTGTCATGGTTTGCATTTCCGGGATCTGGGTATATAATGATGAGCGTTAGTGCATGCGGGAGAAGACAAGCGACAAGTCTATACTCTGCATGCACGTGTAGTTGGTAGGGCTTGATGTTTTCCGAGAAACCCGGAAATAAGATCAGTGTCGGTCTCCGGGTAGAGAGACAAGAGGGAGAGGTGAGGAATGTGCGAAGAGTCCTTGTCATCGCGCTGATCGCGGTATTCGCCTCCACCGCCCTCGCCCTTGCCGCGTGGAAGGTCGCGGACATGGTGCGTGGCGAGGAACGGGGGTCGCCCCCGGGGGGCGAGTCCTCTGCGGTGGGAGCGGAAGCCCCAGAAAGCGGCCCCCAGGATGGTGCTGCCGTATCGGTGGAGGGCTCCAAAGAGGCCGGCGCAGAAGCGGCTGGGCTTCCGGGGGGAGAGGATTCATCCTACGATGATCCCGACCAGCGCTACGTCACCGAGACCCAGCGCCACCAGAACTTCTTCATCGCCCTGGCCGAGGGGCGTATAAAGCGCCTGGACGCGGTGGCCACCGACGTGGCTCCCGGCGGGGACGCCAACACGTCCTACCTCTATTTCACCGTCACCACCACCGACGGCTCCAAGCACGACGGCACCATGGTGCTCAAGAAGTCAGGCGGGATATGGCGGATCGCCGCTATCCGCCAGCTCGGAGGCAGCCTTGGCGGGGGAACCAATTACGTGGTGCCCGCGGCGTTCGAGGACGACCTGGCCCGGGAGATCAACGAGCTCCAGGAGTTCCTCTCCAAGGTGGCCGAGGGGCGCCTCGACTACATGATCGTGGACACCGTGGACAGGGTGTCCGACACCGAGACGGTGCTCAACGGCAAGGTGGTGGGCGTGGGCGGACGCATCGAGAGCACGCGCATGACCCTGCACAAGGACTTTGAGCTCTGGCACCTGACGAGCATCGTCAGCCTGGGACGCCTGCAGTAGCGGAGGAGGTGAGCGAAATGACAAACCTGAGAAGAAGCTTCGGGATTCACGTCCTCTGCGCCGTGCTGGTGATCGCCTTCCTGGTGGCCGTGCCCATCATCACCTCGGCCTTCGGCAGCGACATCGGGTCCGCGAAGGCAACCCCAGCGGGAGCCGTAAGCGATCCCCTGGACCGGCTCCCCTCCTCCCCGGCGGAGGCCCACGAAAGGCTGGCCGAGCGAGATATCGCCTGGCCCGAGGTGGGCGACGACTTCGACGCCGCGGCGGTCATCGAGGGCGTGCAGTCGGGGGTGCGGGTGGCCATCCCCTTCGATACCGTGAGCGGCTTCGTGACCAATGGCCCCGAGGTCAAGGTGGAGCTGTGGCGGGGAGCAGAAATGAAGGGCGAGAAGGTCGTGGCCACGGAGGCCGACAAGTGGTTCAAGGCGGACCTGTCAGGCATCGGTGAAGGCATAAAATCCGGCGACGAGGTGAAGGTGACGGACCTAGGCGGTGGCAGCACGGTCACCATCAACTGCACCCTCACCGCGAACATCGATTTCGCCAACAACCGCGTGACGGGGACCACAACTGCGAACAGCGCCGTGGACGCCTACATCGTCGCGCCATCCACTTATTACAACGACGTGCCCCCCGGCGCGCTGCATGTACGCACCACCTCCGCGGCTGGCGGCGGCTACACGGCGAACTTCGCGGGTCTCCTCGATCTGCGGAGGGGAGACGCCGCCTACGTCTTCTCCGTCAACCCCAACGGCCACGTGGTGATGAACGCGGCCGCCGGCTCGGGAGCAGGCCTGGTGGTCTATCCCCAGTACGACGATGTCATGGGGTATTACATCCCCGGCTCCGCCCTCGCGGTGAAGGCGGGGTCGGCGACCCAGAACACCACCGCCGGAGGTGACGGCTTCTTCGAGGCCTGGTTCCAGAACTCCGATATCAAGGACGGCACCAAGGTGACCTGCAACATGGGCGGGGCGCGCGAGGTCATCGTGCGCGACGTCACCGCCACCTGCGACCCCGGAACCAACCGGGTGGAGGGCACTTGCCCCCCCAATGCGGCGGTGCGCGTGACCATGGACATCCACGGCACCCCGGTGGTCTACGAGACCACCAGCAACTCCTCGGGGGTCTTCTCCGTGGACCTGGGAGACGACTATACGGCCACCGGCACGGACGTCTACAACGTCACCTGGTACGACGCCGACGGTGACGCCGTGGTCTACGAATTCCAGACCTTCTCCTGGTACCTGGCCGAGGGCTACACCGGCGGCGACTTCGACACCTGGGTGCTGGTGCAGAACCCGGGCCCGGCGGACGCCAAGATAACCATGACCTTCCAGCTGGTCGCCGGCACCGCTCCCCCCTATTCCTTCGGCCTGCCGGCAGGCACCCGCAAGTCGGTGCACCTGGACGAGCTGCCCGGCCTGGCGGACGCCGAGGTGAGCACCAAGGTGACCTCCACCGCCGGCAACTGGGTGGTGGCGGAGCGTGCCGTCTATTTCACCTATGATGGCAAACAAGGCGGGCACGACTCCATCGGCGCCCTCACCCCCTCAAGAGACTGGTTCCTCGCCGAGGGCTACACCGGGGGCGAGTTCGACACTTGGGTGCTGGTGCAGAACCCGGGCACGGAGAAGGCCACCGTCACCCTCTCCTTCCAGCTGGTCAAGGGAACGGCGCCCGATCACACCTTCGAGCTGCCCGCGGGCATGCGCAAGTCGGTGCACCTGGACGAGCTCCCCGGCCTGGCGGACGCCGAGGTGAGCACCAAGGTGAGCTCGAACGTGCCGGTGGTGGCGGAGCGCGCCGTCTACTTCGACTATAACGGCAAGAAGGGCGGGCACGATTCCATCGGCGTCAGCGCCACCTCCGACACCTGGTACCTGGCGGAGGGCTACACCGGCGGCGACTTCGACACCTGGGTGCTGGTGCAGAACCCGGGCCCGGAGAAGGCCAGGGTGACCATGGAGTTCCAGCTCGTGGAGGGCTCCGCGCCCGCCTACTCCTTCGACCTCGAGGGCGGGATGCGCAAGTCGGTGCACCTTGACGAGCTCCCCGGCCTGGCGGACGCCCAGGTGTCCACCAAGGTGAGCTCCACCGTCCCCGTGGTGGCGGAGCGCGCCGTCTACTTCACCTACGAGGGCAAGCAGGGCGGGCATGACTCCATCGGCACCAATAAGCCCGGCCCCGTCTGGTACCTCGCGGAGGGCTACACCGGCGGCGACTTCGACACCTGGGTGCTGGTACAGAACCCCGGGCTGGTGACGGCCAGGGTCACCCTCTCCTTCCAGCTGGTGGAGGGCACGGCTCCCGATTACACCTTCGACCTGCCGGGAGGCAAGAGGATGTCTGTGCACCTGGACGAGCTCCCCGGCCTGCAAGATGCCCAGGTATCAACCCTGGTCAAGGCCACCGACCAGTACGGCAACGACCTCAATGTGGTGGCGGAGCGCGCCGTATACTTCACCTACGAGGGCAAGCAGGGCGGGCATGACTCCATCGGCGTGCCCAAGGTGCTGTGAGCTGCTCGCTCAAGGATAAAGGAAAGGGACGCGCGAACGAGAAGACAGAAAAGAGGTGCCCCGCTTTCGGGGCACCTCTTTTGCTATAATGGCCAGGGGTGACAGCAGAGCATGGAACTGAAGGACTATATAAACGTCATCATCGCGCGCAAGTGGGTGATCGTAGGGGTCACCGCGCTGGTGGTGTTCGCGGCCCTCCTCTTCTCCCTCCTGCAGAAACCCGTGTACGAGTCACGGGTGATGATCCTCGCGGACATCAACCGCGCCGGGGAATCGGCCTCCGACAGCCTCATCTCCTTCGCCTTCAACGACCCCAACCTCTTCATCCAGACCCAGGCGGAGATCATCGGCACCATGACCATGGCCAGGTCGGTGCGCGACCGCCTGGAATACGACTACGAGGAGGCGGCTTACGACCGCGAGGAGGGTAAGGAGGTCTATATCCCCGAAAGGATACCCACCGCGGAGGAGCTCAGGGACAGCGTCAAGGTGGAGCGCGCCCAGAACACCAACGTCTTCGAGATCGCGGTGAGCAACCGCGACCCCCTTCTGGCGCGGGACGCCGCCCAAGCCTACGCGGAGGAATACATCCTCAACCGCCAGCTCTCCGCCATCAAGCAGATCAGCGACGCGCGCAAGGAGGTCTGGAACCGCATCACCGAGCTGGAGACTCAGATCGCGGACATCGCCCAGGAGGCCAAGCAATACACGCGGGAGAACATCCCCCCCGAGCTGGAAGCGGAGGCGAGCCAGGCGGTGAGCCTGTGGGCCACCCTGTACGAGAAATACATGAGCCTACGTATAGCAGAGGCCCTGCAGCAGCGCGGCTTGGAGATCATCGAGCCGGCGGAGGCGGGCAGGAAGGTTAGCCCCCGCACCACGCGCAACGGCATCCTCGCCCTCTTCCTGGGACTCATCCTGGGGGTGGGGCTGGCTTTCCTGGTGGACTACCTCGACGACACCCTTAAGACGCGCGAGGATTTCGAGCGCGGCTACGGGGCTTCCATCATCGGGGAGATCGCCAGTGCCACCTTCGTGGGCGAGGAGGAGCGGGAAGTAGTCTATTTCACCCAGCCCGAGAGCACGGCGGCGGAGGGCTACCGCAACCTGCGCACCAACCTGCAGTTCCTCAACCTGGACGGGAGCACCCGCCTCATCATGGTCACCTCCGCCAGTCCCGAGGAGGGCAAGACCTCGGTATCCGCGAACCTGGGCGCGGCGCTCTCGGAGATGGGGCGCAGGGTGCTGGTGGTGGAGGCCGACCTGCGCCGCCCGGTGCTGGACAGGTTCCTGGTGGAGAAGGAAGATAAGGGGCTCACCAGCGTGATCATGGGGGCCGCAAGCCTTGACGAGACCGTGGTGACCACCGGCAACGAGAACTTCCACGTGCTCATGTCCGGACCCAAACCCCCCAACCCGGCGGAGCTGGTCTCCTCCCAGGCCATGCAGGAGCTGCTGCTCCGCTTGCGTGAGGAGTACGACTACGTCATCGTGGACGCACCCCCCGTGCTGGCGGTCAGCGACGCCATCGCCATGGCCCCCATGATGGACGGCGTGCTGGTGGTGGCCAGCCACGGCATCGCCAACCGCGACGGCGCCCGCCACACCATGGAGCTGCTGTCAAAGGTGGAGACCCGCGTGCTGGGGGTGGTGATCAACAACGTGGAGATGACCGGCCGCTACGGCTACGGGTACTACGCGCCCTATTACTACTACTCCTACGGCGGCGAGGGCGGGGAGAGAGCCAGGCGCTCGGCCTTCCGACGAAAGGCCTCCCGGCGCTGAGGTCCGCCGCTCGCTCCCGTCAACCTGCCCGTTCTCGACAATCGGCGAACAGGCCTCGCGGATAGGTTGGCAGGCCTCGCGGAGCGGTTGAGGTGGATGTCGTCTTTCAACGGTGTTAAGATGTTCCTGCAGACAAGAAGGCCGGTACAGGTGGTGGGCAAGGACCGCCTCTCGCCCACGACAGCGCGTGAGGAAACGGACGCAAAGGAGAGGGGGATGGCGAAGAGGCTCCGGCGAGTTTTTGCAATCCTCTTGCTGACCATATCGATACTGCTGTTTCCCGCTGCGACCGGCGTCCTGGGAGCCTCTGCCTACAAGGCGCCCACCGCCAACCCCACCTTCTCCTGGGGTGCCATAGTCTCGGGCAACTACACGAACGTCCAGACCTCGAACAACTCCTACATGCGGGTGCGGGAGGGGGCTTTCTTTTTCTTCTTCTGGAGCCTGGACTCGACCTGGGGAGGGTGGCAGGCCTTCAGCGAGGCGCCGCGCGAGCGGCTGCTGGACATCCGGGTGGAGCTGGAGGGCTACCAGTCCGAATCCTCCGACACCTGGGCGGTGCAGTTCTACGACTATGAGGCCTCGTCATGGGACTCCACATCCTATTCCCTGGAAAGCTTTCCCACCACGCCCAAGGCCACCCGGCAGATCGCAGTGGGCGATGCCGCGCGGGCGCGCCGGTTCGTGAGTACCGCAGGCGCCTTCCAACTAAGGCTCACCAGCGGCTGGGACTTCTCCAGGACCGACCTCTATATCGACCTCTTTAGGGTGAGGTTCGTCTACGACGACGTGCCGCCGGTCTCCGCCGTCGTAAGCCCCACGTCCGGAGAGCTGACGTGTGAGAGTGCGTACCGTGTATCCGGCACGGCGTACGATCCCGCGCCCGACGCCAGCGGGGTAGCCGGGGTGGAGGTATCCGTGAACGGAGGGGCCTGGAGCCCCGCCGCGCCCGTCTCCCCCGGCGACTACTCAGGCTGGTATTACGACTGGAGCGTCCCCTCCGAGGGGACCTACGTCATCCGCAGCCGTGCCCGCGACGGGGCGGGCAACGTGGAGGCCCCAGGGCCGGAGGTCACCCTCACCGCCGACTGGACGCCTCCCGCGGTGAGCGGCACATCTCCCGCGGACGGAGCCTCGCCCGTGGCCGTCACCACGGCGGTGAAAGCTGAGCTCTACGACGCCAACGGCATCGACGCGTCCACCGTCAACGGGGACACCTTCCTCCTCTTCGGCGAAGGCGGGGGTGCGGTGGAGGGGAACGTGTCCTATGACCCTGAAAACATGACCGCGACCTTCACGCCGCAGGAAGAACTTTTCTACGGCGTCACCTACACCGCCGTGCTCACCACCGGCATCACCGACCGGGCGGGCAATCCCATGGCCTCCGAGCACACCTGGGATTTCACCACCGCGCCGCAGCCGCCGGAGTATGTCTATGCGGACGACTCCGGGTGGGAAGCGGAGCCGGCTGTAGCGTGGCATCTCGAGCCCTACAGCCAGCTCGATCCCCCCCTCACGGGCCAGGATCTCCTGGTCGCCAACGACGCGGGAGCCACCGCCTCCTACGCCATCCCCGCCGGCTACACCAGGGTGACGCTGGCCTCCGCCAAGCACTGGCAGTGCGGGATGGCCGAGGTCCTGCTGGACGGCGTGAAGGTGGCGGAGGTGGACCTCTTTTATGACAGCGACGACATCGATTGGGGCGTGGTGATCTACGAGAACCACGCCCTGGACCCCTCCACCCCGCATACCGTCACCCTGCGGGCGAAAGGAGAGGGAGGCCCGGGCGTGGTCTGGTTCGGCGGTGTGCAATACGATCTCTCCTGGATGCACTTCGTGAACGTGCAGTGGCTCAAGTTCTGGTAGCGCCGTCAGCCCCGCGCCCGGAGGCGCGCGGCGGGAACGGGGACACATCCCCGGCCGGCGGCACGCGAAACGCGACCCTCCTTCCGGGGACGACCGTCCTTCCGGGGCATCCTTCCGGTATAAACATTGTCCCTTTTCCGCTCGCCGAGTACCTTCCGGGGACGACCGTCCTTCCAGGGCATCCTTCGGATGACGGGAACACCGTGAAGGTCGGGTTGTGGGTGTTTCCTCGAGCGGGAAGGGGCGGAAGGCGGTCCGGCGGCCGCGGATCTTCCGCGCCGCGGCGAACGGCAGCTCTGGCCACGCTGGCTGCTTTACTGGCTTTCCTCCTCATCCCGCCTGAGGCCTCCTCGGCGCCCGCCGCGGGGGTGTCTGGTCGCCCGCCCTCCCGTGCCCCCCACGCGGCGTCCCCATCGATGCCTGCGCCAGCTTCTTCCCCCACCTTTGAGAAGGATACGGACGCGGGGGACGCGGACTCCTACCTCTATGGAGGCAACTCCGAGGAGATCCTGGTCTTCGCGGACACCGCCACCGGGGACGTCAACGGCGACGGCATCGACGACCTGGTAATGGGCCATGACCAGGGGGGCACCTCTCCGCCCTACTTCTATACCGGCAAGGTCTACGTCTACTACGGGCGCCGCGCACCCGCATCGTATGTCGACCTCGGGGCGGCGGCGGACGTCACCATCAGCGGCTACACTTTTTCCTTCAGCACTGGATGCAGCGTAGCTTGCGGCGACATCAACGGCGACGGCATCGACGACATCGTCATCGGGGCGTACCTGGATACCCCGGGGGGCCTGGGAACGGGGCCCTCCTACGCGGGCTCGGTCTCGGTGGTCTTCGGTAGCAGGTCGCTGCCGGCGAGCTGGGACTTCGATTCCAGGCCCCCCGACCTCTACATCTCCGGTGCCAAAGGAGGCGAGATGTGCGGCATGTCCGTGGCTGCCGGGGACATCGACGGCGACGGTTACGACGACATCCTCTTCGGCGCTCACCTGGGAAACGGTGGGGTGCATGCCCGGAAAGACTCCGACTGGGAAGCACAGGCAAACGCCAATGCGGACACCCTCTACGACGTCTCCATGATCGACGGGGAGCGCGGATGGGCGGTGGGTCGTTACATCAGCGCCTATGACACCATCTACCGCTACGGCGGCGGAACATGGAGCGCGGATACCACCCTTCACCGCTTCAGGAGCAGTTTCTACGGCGTGGCGGCCCTGGACTCCGCCCACACCTGGGCGGTGGGCGCGGGAGGGCTCATCATCTTCAACGGCGATTACAACGATCCCGGGTCGTGGGATGTGCAGGGTAGCGGCGTGACCTCATCAACCCTGCGTGACGTGGCGGCGGCAGACGCCTCCAGCGTGTGGGCGGTGGGAGACGGCGGGACCATCCTGCACTATGACGGCTCGGTTTGGTCGGCCCAGGAGAGCGGCACCACCGTGACGCTGCGGGGGGTGGCGGCGGCAGACGCCTCCAGCGTGTGGGCGGTGGGAGACGGCGGGACCATCCTGCACTATGACGGCTCGGTTTGGTCGGCCCAGGAGAGCGGCACCACCGTGACGCTGCGGGGGGTGGCGGCGGCAGACGCCTCCAGCGTGTGGGCGGTGGGAGACGGCGGGACCATCCTGGAGACCGGCGACGGCGGGGCTGGGGGCTGGATCCGGCAGGCGGTGCTCTTCAGCCAGCGCAAGAACGCCGTGGACGCCGCGGGTCCCACCCGTGCCTGGGCGGTGGGGGATGCCGGCACCGGGCGCGCCTATATCGTCTGGGGACGTTCCGGCGGGTGGCCGGCCTGGAGCCACGCGAACCCTATCCTCCCCAACAAGGTGATCAACGGCGTGGACAGCCTGGACGCATGCGGGTTCCCGGTCAGCCTGGGGGATCTCAACGGCGACCCCAGGGCGGACATGCTCATCGGGGCCGCCGAGGCCAACGGCCCGGGAAACGCTCGCAGCGGCGCCGGCGAGGCCTACGTGGTTTACGGGAGGAACAAGGGGTCCTTCCCCTATTTCATCGACCTGGCCGCCCAGGCCGACTGCACCATCTACGGCGCCTCGGTCATGGACCGTATGCCCACGTCCATGGGCAAGCCCCTGGCGCGGGTCAACGCGGATCGCTTTGACGACATCGTCCTCTCCTCCATCTGGGCCGACGGCCCCGGGGACGCGCGCCCGGGATGCGGCGAGGTGACGGTCATCTACGGGGGCGCTCTGCCCGGGATCATCGACCTCGCGTCCCGTCCCCCCGATGTGTTGCTCTACGGTCCTTACGCGGGGGCATCAGCGGGGCTGTCCATGGCGGTGCTGGACTTCGACGCCGATGGCCGCCCCGATATTGCAACGGGGAGCACCGGCGCGGGAAAGGGCACGGAGAGGCCCAACTGCGGCGCGGTGTGGCTGGCGCGCGGGCCCTCCCCTTCCTGGCCGACCGTGGTGGACCTCGCCTCGCAGGCCGCCGTGACCTTTTATGGGGCCGGGAGCGGCGACGCCTTCGGATTCTGCCTCTCCGCGGCCGACCTCGACGGGGACCCGAACGGTTTCGACGACCTGGTGATAAGCGCCGTCAACGGCGACGGCCCGGGGGATGCGCGCACCGACTGCGGCGAACACTACCTGTTCCGGGGTCACGACCTCTCCCCGCCCACCTGCTCCATCGCCAACGTGGCGGAAGGGTCCGTGGTTGCGGGCACGGTGGGCGTGGAGGTGGCGGCGGCGGACGAGCACGGCATCGACCGCGTGGAGTTCAGGGTGGACGGGACGCTGAAACACACCGACCGCTCCGCCCCCTACCGCTGGGATTGGGACACACGTCCTTACGCAGACGGCGCTCGCTTCACCCTGGAGGCGCGCGCGTACGACTCCCACGGGCTGAGCGCCTCCGACTCGCGCGCGGTGAGCACCAACAACACCGTCCCGTCTCTTTCCAGGGAATGGTACCTGGCGGAGGGCACCACCGCCTGGGGCTTCGAGACCTACGTGCTGGTGCAGAACCCCAACCCCGAGGCGGCGGCGGTCTCCTTCACCTTCATGAGGCCGGACGCCACCACGGAATTCATCTCCTTTCCCGTGCCCGCGTACGCGCGTTTCTCCCTGCGCGTAAACGACATGGTCCCGGAGAGCGACGTCTCGGTCTCCCTGCTCGCGGACCGGCCGGTGATCTGCGAGCGCGCCATGTACTGGGGGGAGCGCAACGGCGGTTACGCCACCATCGGCGTGCGCGGCCGGTGAGGCTCTTCTCCATCCGGAAGGCACCCTTGCCCCCGGGCGAGGGCCCGGCTCCAGGTTCGCTCGGGCTACCGCCCACAGCACCGCTCCCAGGGGTTTGTGTAAAAACCCCGCGGCGATTACCATTAAACAGGAAGAGGCGCAGGCCGACGACCTTCGCCGCGCCCCCGCGCCAGAGTGGAGGATGTGAGATTGTCGTTAAATGTGCATGTTGTACACCATCCGGCCCGTAGCTTCTCGGCTCAATGAAGAGATGATCGCGCGAGATTGTCATTAAAATGAAGGAAGCGAAGACCGATAACCTGAAAGTGGTAGAGGGAAAGGCGGCGGCTTGGAGCTGAGGGACTACCTGAACGTTCTTCTCCACCGCAGGTGGATAATAGCCGGCACGGTGGCGGCGATCATCGCCCTCGCCCTTATCTTCACCTTCATCCAGCCCCCGGTGTACCAGTCAAAGGTGGAGATCCTGAGCGAGGTGAGTTCGGCCAGCGAGTCGGTGCTGGGCAGCTTCTTCACCTCGGCGCTGTTCGACCCCGACCGCTACATCCAGACCCAGACGGAGATAATCAAGACCGACAACATGGCCCAGGCGGTGGAATCCGCCCTGAAGGTAAAGTACGAGGAGAACCTCAAGCTGCGCGAGGCCGGGGAGGACGTGTACATTCCCGAGAACATCCCCACCGCCCGGGAGCTGGCGGCCATGGTGGGGGTGGAACAGGTGCAGCGCACCAATATCTTCGACATCGTGATCACCTGCGGCGACCCCCTGCTCTCGCGCGACGTAGCCCAGGCCTATGCTGAGGAATATATCGCCAGCCGCCAACTGGCCGCCATCCGCCAGATCAGCGAGGCCAGGCGCGAGGTCTGGAACCGCATCCAGGAGGTGGAGGAGGAGATCCGCCAGGCCGCCGAGGAGGCCAAAAAGTACTCGGGCAACGTGCCGGCCGAGCTGCAGAACGAGGCGGCACGGGCGGTCAACCTCTGGGTGTCCCTGTACGAGAAATACATCACCCTGCGCATTGCGGAGTCCCTTGAGCAGCGGGGTCTGGAGATAGTGCAGCGAGCCAAGCCCGGCGTGAAGACCGGCCCCCGCCCCACACGCAACGGCATCCTGGCTCTCTTCCTAGGGCTCATCCTGGGCGTGGGCCTGGCCTTCCTGGTCGATTACCTGGACGACACCCTGCGCACCCGCGAGGACTTCGAGAGGTACTACGACACCTCCATCATCGGCGAGATCCCGCATCTTCCCCTGGAGGAGCTGCCGCGCAACGCCATCCCCTATTTCGAGAGCCCTCAGCACCCCGCCATGGAGGGCTACCGCACCCTGCGCACCAACCTGCAGTTCCTGGATCTGGAGGGGGATAGGAAGACCCTGCTCTTCACCTCCTCGGGGCCGGAGGAGGGCAAGTCAACGGTGTTGATCAACCTGGGGGCCGCCATCTCGGAGATGGGGAAAAGGGTGCTGCTGGTGGAGGCCGACCTGCGCAAGCCGGTGCTCGACAGGTATTTCAAGGTCCCGCCGGGCAGGGGCATCAGCGGCGTGCTCGCCGGCATGGCGACCCTGGAGGAAGCGGTGCAGCCCTCGGGTTACCCCAACCTCTACGTCCTCCTGGCGGGCGTTAAACCTCCCAACCCCGCCGAGCTGGTGGCCTCGGAGGCCATGCGGGAGATAATCGAACGGGTCAGCGGCTTCGCCGATTTCGTCCTCTTGGACGCCCCCCCGGTGCTGGCCGCCTCCGACGCCATGGCCCTGGCCACCAGGGTAGGCGGGGTGGTGGTGGTGGCCGGGTACGGCAGGGCGGACCGCCAAGGAGCAAAGCGCGCCGTGGAGCTGCTGCGCAAGGTCAACGCGCGGGTGGTCGGGCTGGTTATCAACGACATCGCCCCCTCCACCCGCTACGGCTATTACCACTACTATTACTACACCCCGCCGCCGGAGGAAGAGCCGCGGCGGAGGTCCTTCCTCCCCTGGAAGCGCTGACGGTCTTTCCCGTCCGGTAGCATACTCAATGCGATCGTGGGGATGCCGTAGCCCGTGCGACCGGCAAAGGCGTCGAGGTCCACGCGGGGGCCGGAGGATGTTGCCCGAAAGGAGCGCTTTCCGCTCCTTGGTGGCGCCGGGAAAACATGGGGGCTTTCGCGCTGGATGACCATGCCCGATGCATGCGGGGCTATTGCCCTAAGGGCGGAGCTGCCGCTTTAATTGCGGGAACCTCCGCAGACGGCTTTTCTCCGCGGGATGGGATGGTCAACGGACCTGGAGCGCCTCCAGATTGATGAAGGTGAAGTTGGCGTCGGCGTTCTTGCGTCCGGAGCAGACCAACTTTATGGTGTGGGCTCCCGGTCCCAGATTGGAGGCGGAGAAGACGGTGTCGCTGACCTTCACCTGGGGAGAATAGAGGTCCACCTCCGCCCTCAATTCGCCGTCGATATATACCTGCATGATGCCGTAGTTCCAGTGGCGGGTGCTGATCACCGCCACCTGCTCTCCCGTGAAGGTGTAGGTGCAGGAATCACCGCCGTAGGGGGTGGTCATGATCACGCTGCCGGTGACCTCCGCGTAGTGCTCCCGGTACCAGACCCCCTGATAGGTCATCCCCTCGGCCACGCAGCTCACCAGGGTGGGGGGAAGGCTCTTCTCGGGGGGCGTCTTGATGGTGGTGTCCTCCACCACCTCCGGCTCCCGGGTGGGAGTAAGCCCGGTCAGGGATACCGGCTCCACCTCTCCCGTCACGGGGACGCTGATCTTCCCCTCCCGGCCGCTGGTGTCCACCGCTGCCACGGCGTAGGTGTTGAACATGGTCCCCTCATCGTCGTAATAGACGTTGTCGGAGATGATGGCGGGGTTGACCCTGTCGCCCCGGTCGTCGCCCGCCTTGTAGCGATAGACGTTGTACCCCAGAATGCGGATGTCGTCCTTGGCGTCCCAGCTGATGGTCGCGCCCTTCTTGATGGTCACCCTGACGTTCTCGGGAGCGGCCAGCACCTCCTTCTCGCGTGAGAAGGCGTCCTCGCGCGACGTTCCGCCCTGGTCCGCGCCGGGCACGCCGGAAAGGCGCGAGATGTAGAGGATGAAGCTGGCCGCCACCAGCAGGCTGAGCAGGGCATAGACGAGAAAGACCGCGGTGCGGAAACCGGGACGGCCCGTGCCTTCGCGCTCCCTTTTCGGATATTTTCCGAGAACCTTCACGACGCTGGCTCCCCTGTCTTGTCTCACGCTTTTTCCTTCCGTACGTATTATAGACGTTGCCCTCTGTCGGAACACATGTTCCATTTCACGCTTGAGCGCGCCTCTCAGGCCGACTCGCATCCCATCGGCGGCATCCGCGCATCGTCGCGGGGCTCACTTCTCTCGCATGTCCGCACCTGTTATCTCCCAGCTCGAAAAAACCGCGTCCTCGCGGTGACCCTTCACGCGAGAGCGTACTTCCTGGCATTACAAATATTCTTATCGGCGGTATCTGGTTTTACCGCATATTCGTTTGATATCTGTTTGATGCTTGACCGCAAAGGCCAGGTACGAGGCGAGGCCGCCCTCGCGGGCGGCCTCTCTTTCGTCGGCCACGCTTTTGCAGGCTCTTCGTAGGCTACGTTTTTGCCGGCCTTTTCTCGCCTCCTACGTTATCGCGAGAAACCTTATCCGCTCTTGCCTCCACCATTTGCATCCATCCCTTACACTCGTTATAACGGCATCCCGCGACTCCCTTTCCACATTCCTCCGGAATTCGGGACATATGGGGCCTCTGCGGTACCATTTCGGGGATGAACGGTCCAATGGGGTCAGCCCCGGACATGGGACAAAACCTGCCCGGAGCGATCGCCTGGCCCCGACTTGCGACCTCCATCCGCGTCGTAGGGAAACCCCGAAAGCGGCTACACACCGTCAGCCGCGCTTCGTCTTCGTCCACCCGCAGTGGGTTTCGCTGTGTTTCGCGGATATCACCACACCGGGTTATTGCGACTCTCTGACAGGGACGGCCCTGTCGCCACCTTCCCATTTCGTCTTTCGGGATCTTTCCCGCGCACGGTGGTTGCGCGGGCGCTAGCTATCCGGTCATCGGATCAGGGAGCGGTGGACGGCGGTGAGGCGGGGCGGGGTTCGCCTTTTGTCCCATGTCCGGGGCTGGAATGATAAAGAACGGACGCCCCCGAACAATTGGGTAACAGGCCGATGTGCCGGCAAGGAAGCCGGCCCAACTGAAAGGAGGCGTCCCATGAGTAAAGTGTACATCGGGATCGACCTGGCGGCCAGGTGCTGCTGGGGGGTTACGCTGGACCAAGGGGGCCAGCTGATCAGCATGGAGAGGTTTTTAACCAGCGGAGAGAACCTTGTCGCCTACGTGAAGGGCCAGCCGGGCGAGGCCACAGTGCTTATGGAGGAGTGCGATCTGGCGGGCTGGGCGTTGCGGGTGCTCCTCCCCCATGCGGAGAAGGTGGCGGTGTGCGAGCCCCGAACCAACCTCTGGATCCACCGCGACGCCGTGAAGACCGACAAGATCGACGCCAGGAAACTGGCCCAGATCGCCATGAGCGGCAACTACAAGGAGGTGTGGCACACCCGGGACCAGGAGATCTACAAACTGCAGATGGCGGTGAGGGCCTACGAGAGGCTCTCCCGCAGGACCACGGCCCTCAAGAACCAGATCAAGTCCGAGCTCAGAGGGGTGGGCTTGATCACCGAGGGAGCCTGGGTCTTCGGGAAGCGGGGACGGCGGGATATCCTGGCCCTGGTGGTAGACCCGGTCGTGCGGGCGATAATCGCATCCGACTACGAGCTGCTGGACTTTACGCTCAAGAGACAGGCCGAGGCCAAGGGGCGCTTCGTGCGTCTGGGCAGGCAGATCGGCATCTGCCGGGCTTTCGAGGAGATCCCCGGGGTGGGTCCGGTGGTGGCGGCCAAGTTCTGCGCCTACGTGAAATGCCCGCAGCGTTTCGCGAAAAAGGGGGAGCTCTTCCGTTACTCCCGCCTGGGGGTGAGCAGGCGCGAGACGGGGGGGAAGAGAGTGCGCGGAGAGCACCTGGACCCTTCCGGGTGCGGGGCGCTCAAGGATATCTCACACAAGGCCTTCCGGGCTGCCTTGAGGACCCGGGGGGACAACCTCATCAAGCGCTCCTATGCGCGAACGCTCGCGAGCACCGGATGCGAGGCGCACGCCCGCCTGACCACCCAGAGGAAGATACTGGCCATCATGTGGGCCATGTGGAAGCACGGGGAGCTCTATGACGACAACCGTGACCTGAAAGAGAGGGCTTGCGAGGCCCGCTTGTAGGGGAGCCGCGCATGGGCATGCCTCTTTCGCGGCGGTTCGCCTCCATACCCGCAAGCGGGCCGGGCTGCCGGGAAGTCTCGTCTGGGGTCATATCCCGGCCTTGCGCGAAAGGTCGAGGATCGAGGGGCTGGATAGACCCCGGCGCGCAAGCCCCATCATTCCATAGCACTCCCGCTATGCGGGAGATGCTCAAAAAGGTGACTGGCTGAGTCAGGCCTCTATCCGGCGAACCGGAGGTTTGGACGGGTCCGCAGGCGTACGCGAAAGAGCGAGGCGATATACGCCCTAGAGAAAGAGGCGTAGGTGCTCGTTCGGGGGCGTCCTCCCAAGCCAATAGGATTTCGCTAACCCCTTGGGAAAGGGGTCAGGGGAGATTTATCCTTGACTTGGGTCTTTAAAGGTGACCCCATTGTCAGCGGATCTCTACGTAGTCGAAGTTCACGAAGTCGAGGCCTTCTGCTCCGGGAATGCCAGTGGCCTCCACCACCAGGGTATGCGTGCCCTTGGAGAGTCCGGTCACCTGGAAAACCCCCTGCTGCCACAGGGCGGGCTTGTAGGGACTCTGCTCATCGGGTAGATAGCCGCCGTCGTAATAGAGATCGAAACTCCCGGCCAATCTGCCGTCAATGTAGAAGTTCACGGTGCCGCAGCTCCAGTAACGGGCGGAGTACACGCGCACCCTGCGCCCGGTGAAGGTGAGGCTGGCGCGCGAGCCCCTTCCGCTGCTCACCCGCAGCACCCTGCCTCCCGGCTCGAGCCTGGAATAATCCTCCCTGGCCCAGGTCCCAGCGGGGTATCTCCAGGCCGGGCTGTCGGCGTCGTATATCACGGCGGGGGCCAGTACCGCGCTGGCGGAGGCGGGGCTGCTTCGCTGCCCGGTGATGTTCACCGCCACCACCTGATAACTCTCACCCTCCACGCCGTCCAGGTAGAAGAACTCCGTGCCCCTGGTGATGAGCTCCGCGTTCAGCCTCACCGGCGTGGAGCCGTTGAGGAGGTAGACGTCATAGCCGGCCAGGTCGCTCTCGGTGTTGCGTCCCCACTCCAGAGCCACGCCGGGGTCGTAGGCGGTGGCAATGAATCCCGTGGGGACGGCCGGGGGCTGGTAAGAATACACGTAGGTAAACATGGCCACGCTGTTGGAGGGAGGGCTGGTCTCTCCGGCGTTGTATAACGCCACCACCACGTAGAGATAATATGCGTCGGTACCCAGTTTTCTGTCGGTGTAGCTGGTCCTGCGCGTCTGGAATCCATCTGCCAGCGAAAGCAGTTTCTCCCAGAGGTCGGTGGCCTCGCGGTTCAGGGCGATGATGCCGTTGAGGACATCCACGTCCTTGCGCATGGCGGCCAGGGCGTCCTCCCTCTCCGTCTGCGTAAGTCCCTGCAAGCTCAGCAGATCGACTTGGGAGGAGAAATCCTTCGCGTAGGGCGCTGCTTCCGGGTCCATCTCGGAGAGATGGGCATATATCTCCGCCATGGCGGAGAAATCGCCTCCATTCCACCTCTCGACCTCGTAAGTCGAAAAGCCCGGAGCGCTGGCGCCGGTCCAGGAGAGCAGTATCCGGGGGTTGCCGGGACTGGCGATATATGTTCCCTCCAGCCCTGAGGGACCGGGGAGGTCGGGGTTGATGGCGCTCACCACCGGCACATCGGGAAGGACGTCGGGTAGTGACGGTTCAGCGGGTGCCGCCGGCGCCGGCTCCACCGGCAGCGCGGTCGGCGTGGCCGCGTCCCGACCTCCCCCCGGCGCGGCCTTTGCGGGGTCAGGCCGCGCCGCCGCCGCGGCACGAGGTGCGGTAGCGCCTTCTTCCTGGACCGGCTGCGGCTGCGCGTTGCCCACGGCCCGCGCCATGGCGGCGAAGGAACGCGCGAAGGACGCCGCCCCCGGCTCTTTCGCCGCCACCACCGCAGGCGTGGCGGCGGGCATGAGGGACACGGCGAGCGCGCAGGCGAGAAAGACGGCGGTGATGGAGGCGCTGGCCGCCAGGTGCTTCCAGAATCCTCTCATCGCTTTTTCCGCTCCCTTCGCACCGCCCCCGTCACGAGGACATCACACGCTCCGGTAATCCTCTATATATAACGGCGAAAAAGAGGCGGGCGAAATGCATGAGTCGGCATACGGCGTATTATTAAGGGGGAACGGCACGGATGCGGAGTTGAACGGCTAGCGCTGCTCGTGGAGCAACGGTCTACCCTTCGGCCGCTTATCATACGTCAACACCTATGGATGTTCGCTCATTCCGAGGGGCCGGAGACCGGTCTCACGCAGTAAAACCTCGGGGCTTCCCTTCAAAAGCAACCGGGAAGCGGGTCACTTCCAGGTTTCAGCGGCAGCGCGCCGCGCCGGGGGTGAAGAGGTACATGGAATAGCAGTTGGGCCAGACGACCTGGCACCCGCCGAAGAAAAAGCGGTTGATGCGCATGACCTTCATGCGAGGCTTTTCGTAGGTCCTTTTGTCTTCTTCTTGCCTCTTCATGCTCTAAAACCTTTACCAGGGCGCGCGTCTGCCTGCATCTCTCGCGGCTCAGACCCGAGGTGTCACCCTCCTCCAGGAAGGAGAGCGCCCGGCAGATGGCGCACTTTTCCAGCAGATCACACTTTTCGCATTCCGCCGCCAATTCTTCCTCTCTCTCCCTTAACCTTAATATCGGCGGCGAATCTTTCCATATCCGGGCGAAATTATCCTTCTTCAAGCTTCCTAACACAAGGGGCAGGGCCACGCAAGGATATACGTCACCGTAGGGGTTGACGGCGAAGACGGTGCGCCCCGCCCCGCAGTAGCGGCGGTTCTCGCTCTCCAGGCGCACGGGATCGACGGCACATTTGCGCAGGTAACGCGAGAGGTCCTCGTAGGTGAGGGACTCCCCTTCCGCCCCCAGGATCTCGGCGAGGTTCCCCAGCATGTACTCCGTCTCGAAGCGGATGAAGCGCTCCAAACCCGCATCGTCGAGCCGCAGCGAGGTGGGGGCGGGGTCGAGGTCGTTGCGCGGGAAGATGAGGGAGGAGAAGATGGCCTTGACCCCCAGATCGTCCGCGAGGGAGGCTATATCCTCCACCTCGACGAGATTGAAGGCTCCCACCGTGACCTTGAGCAGCAGGGGCACCTCCCGCTCCAGCAGCAGCTCCATGCCGCGCCTTACGGCCGCGAAGGAGCCCTCCACCCCCGTCAGGGCATCGTGGGTGGCCGCCCCGGCGCCGTACAGGCTGACGTCCACCCGCAGGGTGGGAAAAGCTCCCAGCATGCGCGCCGTCTGTGCATCGATAAGGGTGCCGTTGGTCTGAAGGGTTATGACGTAGTCCATGCCCGCCGCCGCCTCCAGCAGCCGCTGCAGGTCCGGGCGAAGGAGCGGCTCGCCGCCGGTGAAAGATATAAACAGACACCCCAGGGATGCCAGCTCCTCGAGCAGGGATATCCACCTCTCCGTTCCCATCTCCCCTTCCCGCGCCCTGAACTGGTAGCAATGGCGGCAGGAGAGGTTGCAGCGGTGGGTGAGTTCAAGGCTGCCGGAATAGGGGACGTTGCCCCCGAATATCCTGTCGACGAACTCGCGCTCCATGGAGACCGACGCTCCCACCTTCCTATACCTCTCCGAACTCCGACAACGCCCGCTCGAAAAAGGGCACGGCGTCATCGCCGAGCTCCAGGCTAAACTCGTATATCGGTACCTTCTCCATTATGCTTGAAAATATCTCCAGGAGCTTGCTCTCCTCCGCGGGGTGGCCCAAGCGCGGCGCGTTGGCGGACAGTTCGGCCAGAGCATCCCCGGGACCGCGGCGCCGCAGGCCGCGCGGCAGCTCCGGATGCAGCAGGAAAACGGCTCGCATGGGGATGCCCCCGTAGGCGACTGCACCCCCCTCCTTTCCCGGCCAGGGCGTGCCGTAGAGGAGGAAGCCGCCGCCATCATCCCGCACCGCCACCAGGTCATCGCCCAGCACACAGTCCCGGGGAAACTGCCTGCTCAGGGTGGTCTTTCCGGTTCGCGTGTGCCCGGTGAGCAGGAATCCAGCGTCCTCGAAGGAGATGCCCGCGCCATGTACCATGGTACCGCCGGACGCGAGCAGCTTCACCTGCAGGCAGGCCTTGACGAAACCCTGCAGCGCTTCGCGCACCGCCTCCTCCTCCTCGGGGATTCTCCAGGCGCGGTCCAGAGGCGGGAGCCCCATCCTCCCGGAGCCCCCCTCCCCTATCTCCCCCAGGGGCTTCAGGCCTTCCCGCCCCGGCGGAGCTCCCCCGCCACCTTCTCCACTCCCTACGCCCGCGACGGCACAGAACGCGAAGGCCGTCCCGCTCCTGGCCAGGACAAAGCGCGGAGGGAAAAAGCGGCGCAGAGGGTCGGCGTGGGCCTCCTCGTCCTCATACAGGAGCACCGTTAGGTCCGGGGAAGCGCCGCGGGAGGACAGCAGGACCGGCCCGAGTGGCCCGGCGGCCGCATCTTCTTGCTCGTACTCTTCCTCCCTCGCTTTACGTAAATCCTCGACGCCCCGGGAACATGGGGAGCGCACAAAGTCCCTGAAGGTTCGGGGAAGGTGAGGAGTGGGATCGCCCACGTCCGACTCTATGCTCAGGGAGAGGCCTGCGACGGTAAAATCCTTTCGCCAAGAAGACAAACTCGACCTCTCCTCCTAAACGCGTCCTGGAACACACTTCCAGTCAACGGGCCTCATTCCGGGATCACCACCTCGACCGCTCCCCGTTCCAGGAGCTCGCCGGCGAAGGAAACCGCGTCGGCCTCCGCGGTCTCCGCGTCCACCTCGAACTCCTCGGCGATCGCCCGGGCCACCTCGCGGAGCGACCTCTTCCCATCCAGTCGGGACCAGAGAAAAGCGGCCACGGGGTTCAGATGCATGACCTCATCGCGCCGCACGTTCACCAGCACCGCTTCCCCGTCTATCTCCCGCCAGGCGATGCCTTCCAGGCGCCTGAGCCTGGTAGCGGGACCCAGCGGGGGGTTCTTCCGGCCTTCAAGACTCATCCTTCAGCTCCCGGTAGCTTGTGGGCACCTCCATCACCGGCCTGCCGTCCACCGCCACCCAGCAGTGCCCCTCCATCCTGCCGTCGTCGGAGCGCACCCCGAACACCAGGCACGCGTCATATCCCTCCTCGCGCAGCACGCGTGCGAGGGCGAGGGAACGCACCAGACAGCCGGGGCGCAGGCCGATCCTGTCCAGGAGGGCGAACCATCGTCCCACCAGGCGTACCACCGCCATCTCGTCAGCCCCTCGCGCCAGCGCGAGCCGCCGCTGCAGGGCGCGCATCTCCACGGCGGGAAAAACGCCGGCGCGCAGCAGGGCTTTAGCCGTGCGGGCGTGGATGCGCATCGCGTCGCGGAGGCTCCTCGCTTTGAGCTTCCACATCTCCAGCAACCAGGACTGCCGCTTTCCATTCATGCCAACAGTATAAGACATCGCCAGCGGAGCCGGGGCGATGTCACGGGAAGCGACGGCGGAAACAGAGGCGTGTATGGAAAAAGGAAGAATCGCGGGCAAGGGAGGGGGAGAGTTGGTCGCGGGAGGGGGAGCTGTGGTCTCGGGAGGGGGAATGTCCCATGTCCGGGGCTGGTCGCGGGAGGGGGAGACTTGGATGCGGGAGGGGGAATGTCCCATGTCCGGGGCTGACCCCATTGATTAGAAGCGGTGGCGGCCCCTGGCGAGGTGCCCGGGGATATGCGCGGCGCCGCAGCACCGCTCGGGCCATTCGTCGGCGAGGAGAAAGAAGAGGAGGTTGGCGGGCGAGAAGGAGCGCGAGCGGTGGGCGGGGATGGCCTCCGGAGGGAGGGCGCGGAGGAAGCAGCGCATACTTGCATAATCCGGCAGGAGGGAATCGATAAGGCCGTCCGGGATGCCGCAGGCGAGATCGATGCTTCGCAGGTAGAGAAGCCCGGGAGCCACGAAGCTCCTCACCCGCCAGCTCCGCGCTTGATCTGCCAGCATATCCCAGTCCAGTTCCCGCGAGCGCAGGATCTCCAGGAGGTCGCGGAACTTCACCAGACGCGCGTAACGGTGGTTCACGGCCAGGTCCAGCAAGGTGGTGATCGCGAGGTGCTCCGGGCACATGGCGGAAAAAGAAAGGGCCCCCGACTCCTCCTCCAGGGCTCGATCCCAGATATCGGAAACCCGCAGTGAGGTGCGGCGCTCGTACTCCGCCGGCCAGTGCATCCCGATGTGCACGTCTATCTCCATGGCCATCCCGCTCTCCGCCAGGGGGAGGGCATACACGGTATAGGCGGGAGCGGGCACGAAAGAGGGGCGCTCGGGAGCGGGCACGAAGCCGGCGTCCAGCAGGGAGCGGTGCAGCCCCGGCAGGTCCCCCTCCCTCACCAGAAGGTCCAGGTCCCTGAAGCCGCGCGCGCCCTTCCTCTCGTAGCACCGCGCCGCGAGATAGAAGCCCTTGAGGGCAATGACCTCTATCCCCCCGCGCGCGAGGGCCGAGAGCGCTCTCTCCGCGCCCAGTTGGATCAGGGCAGCACGTGCGCCCTCGCGCGTAAAGGCCGCGGCCCACTCCTCCCGCACCTCCCCCGGCAGGACCAGGGGATGGCGCAGACGCGCGCAGTCCTCTTCCACCGCGTGCAGCAGCGGCTCCAGCTCATGGTAGGAGGCGTGGCGCAAAAGGGCGCGCCGCTGCTCCGGTTCCTCCAGGCATACGGAGGACCTCGCCAACTCAGCGGCGGCCTTCTCGTCCCCGAACCGATATCCCGTCGCCCGCAGCAAGAACGCGGCCGCGGAACCGCATCTCGCGCCCATCTACCCTCTCCTCCCCCCTTCCCGGCGGCAGTTAAATTGTAGCGCAGTCCCCCGCCGCCCCGTACATGCCGCTGGAGCCAAAGGGACGGGAAAAACCGTGTGGGGCGGACGACGGGCCCTTGAGAACTGTTGGCGACAGCTCCTACCCAAGAACGCGGTCGTTATTGCCGGAGGTTCTCTTTCTACCTCCTTCCCTCCCTATCCGTTGGTCGTTCTCGTCAGGCCCATCGCAACCGCCCCTGTGCCCGAAGGAGCCCGGACGCCGGAGGCCAACTCGCTCCCGGAATCCCCTTGTCCTGAAGACCGTGCTCGGCAACCAAGATCCGGGTTCCCCGCGATGGCGTTCGACACACGAAATCCCCCGCTCACGGGAATCCCGCGCCCGGCCCCTAGCCCCTAGAAAGTGGGGATGCCGATGGAGCAGTGGGCGCCCTGTTTGTAGTCCGCCGTCCACATGTACATGGCGCGCTCGGCGAGGACGCCCACGGGGTTGACGCCGACGGACTCCACCACCGTGGAGACGTCGAGGTCGTGCACGAACTCGTTGACGTGCACCGAGAATCGGCTGTTGGGCTGCATGGTGAAGATGATGCGGTTGGCCTCCCCCTGGGGGCCGAGGAAGACCACCCTGACCTCGGCCGCTTCGTCATTGGGGTTCTGCACCAGCACCCACTCGTCGAACCCCGGCCGCGTCGTCCCCTCGGGGAGGTACCAGGAGATGTCCGTCCTTGATGACCCTATGGAGTCGTGGGCGCCGCGCTTGCCATCGGGGGTGTTCATGTACATGGCGCGCTCGGCGAGGATCTCCGTGCCGTCCAGCGAGGCCACCACCGTGGACACGTCCCTGTCGGGGACGAAGTCGTTGACGTGGATGGAGAAACGGGAGTTCGCCTCCATGCGGAAGTCGTAGGTCCCTCCCACCCCCTCCGGGGTGAGGAAGGTGGCGCGCACGTCGGTACCGGCATCGTTGGGGTTCATCACCAGCACCCACTCGTCGAACCCCGGCCGCGTCGTCCCCTCGGGGAGGTACCACTCCGGCGCCGGCGTGGAGAGCCCGATGGAGTCGTGGGCGCCGCGCTTGCCGTCCAGGGTGGCCATATACATGGCGCGCTCGGCGAAGACCGGCAAGGCCTCGCCTCCCACCACGGTGAGCGATTCCACCCGCGTGGCGATCTCGGTGTCCGGAACGTGCTCGTTCACGTGCACGGTATAACGCCTTCCGGCTCCGATCTCGGTGACGAACTCCCTCACCACCCCGCCGCGGCCCAGGAACTGCACCCGGGTCTTCACGGGCGTGTTGTTGGGGTTCTGGATGAGCACCCACTCGTCGAATCCGTAGTAGGTGGCCCCTTCCGGCAGGTACCACACCGGGTTGGGGACCATGATCCCGATGGAGTCGTGCGCTCCCCACTTGCCGTCGACGGTGCCGAACATGTACATGGCGCGCTCGGACATGATCCTGCCCCCGTCGATGGCGGTGACCATGGTGGAGACGTGCCGTTCGGGGACCCACTCGTTGACGTGCACGGTGACCCGCGAGCCCGGCATCGCCTCCAGCAGGGGCCCTTCCACCTCCTCTTCCAGTGTCTGGAAGATCATGCGCACCCGCACCATCTTGGCGCTGGGATTCATTACCAGAACCCATTCGTCGAACCCGGTGCCCGTGTAACCCTCGGGCAGGAACCAGCTGTAGGTGAAGAACTCGTAGACCACGCAGTCTCCCGCATCACCGTACCAGGCCACGTTATAGACCTCCATGCCCGTGATGTCGTAAAGACCGCTCAAGTCCACG
Organism: Actinomycetota bacterium; assembly: GCA_014360645.1. NCBI lineage: Bacteria > Bacillati > Actinomycetota > Actinomycetota bacterium. The sequence goes on from JACIXD010000004.1 coordinate 56,661, forward strand.
CTGAAGGCGCCCGCGGCGTCGCTGTATGTCTCCACCACCACGGGGTCTCGGTAGACGTTCATGGTCACGCGCACCGGCCGTCCGGGCGCCGTGTACCCGCTCACTATGTCGGTCACGGGGTCGGCGCTGGAGGCGACGTCGGCCACGATGATGGAATGGTCGGAGCCCAGGTTGCAGAGCACTTTTTCCCCGGGCGCGATGTCGTGGTGGGAGAACCAGGCATCGAAGAAGCCGTCCACTCCCGTTCCCACGCTCTTGGTGGCGGTGCCCGCCTTGACGGTCAGGTTGACTCCAGGATTGTAGAACCCCATGACCTCGTCGTACTGGGGATAGACGGCCATGGCCGCTCCCGTCCTGGCGATGTTCATGACCACGTGGCCCGCGGCGTTGGTGGAGAATATATATGCCACGTCGCCGTTGCGGATGTTGAACCCGGCGAAGGATGCGTTGTAACTGCCGCCGGAGGCGGTGGTCTTGCGACGGACCGCACCCGGGGGGATGTCCCCGTAATACGTGGAGGGGATCTTGAGGTATACGTCTATGATGTTCCCCGAAGGCGCGCTGCCGGAGACCTTCTCGCTGGAGACGTTCACCGCCCCGGTCAGGGTGCAGTCCACGGACACCGGGGTGCCGCCCGCGAGGTCGGTCACCCTGACGATGTCGCCGGAGAGGATGTCCTTGCCTCTATCGTCGAAATCCACGAAGAACCAGGCGGCGCCGTTGGTGGTGGCGTCGATGGTGGAGACCGCCGCTCCTCCCCGCCGCAGCTCTACCCTTACGCCCGCATTGGCATGCGTGGTGTATCCCTCCACGGTGTTGAAGGGGATGGATATGCTGACGCCCGCTTTAACCGCGGCGCTTTCTACGCTTTCGGCGCTTTCTCCCCCCATGCTCCCCTGCCCGGAGGAAGGCCATCTCACCTCGCTGCGCTCCAGCCTCTCATGGGCCTCTCCGGGGGTGGACGGCAGGCGCCCCAGGGGGTCGGCGTAAATATGGCCATCCGCACCATCCGGTGTGAAGGTATCCCCCCGCACAGGGCCTTGGGCGGAAGACGGGAAGTCCTTGTCCGCCGTGGCCCTCTCCCCCCGGGGAGAGGATGTATTTCCCAGGGCAAAAGCCGCGGTGGGCATAAGCAGAAAGGCCAGGAGTGCCGCTGCGACCGCCAAGCGCATCCCGGCCTTCGCCTTATACGCGCATCCCGCGCTTTCCTTCATTCCCCCTCCACAGGCGCTGGCTTGAAAGCTGGCTTGAAAGAGAAGTTCACGGCGGGTTGGTGATGTAGGTCAGGTGCCATATGCCGTAGTCCCTGCGCAGGCGCATCTCCGCCGGCACTGTCTTGCCGCTCTTGCCCGCCACCACCCCCGTGAGCACGGTCTCGTTTTCGCTGGGCCGGCTGACGCCGTGCACCTCCATGTAGGCGAACCTCCCCTCCGCTATGCGGGCGAGGAAAGGCTGGAGCTCCGCTATCTCGCGCGCCAGCACATCCTCGAAGCTCCTGGAGACCTGGTAGTTCGTACCTCCCTGTAGATCCCCGGTGAGCTGGCTGATGGCAGCGATCCTCCACATGCCGGCGTCGTACTTCATGACCATGGTCCCGCTCGCCGAACCCCCGTCGGAGATGGTGCATACGAACTTGATATAGGAGGTGTTGGGATCGCCCACAGGACGCACGTCGGCGCTGACCACCTCCAGGCGCAACACCCTCCCCTCCGCCACTGCCCGGAAGAAGTTCTGGTGGCGCTGGGTCTCGGTGACGTAGCGCTGGTCAGGGGTGGTATAGGCGAAGTCCTCTCCGGTCATGCCCTCGCTCGCCGCGCCACCGAGATCGGAAGCGGACGCCTCGCCCGCCTCACCCGGCTCCTCCGCGCCCTGCGCCTCGCCTTCGGTTGATACCACTTCGGCCAGCCGGTGCTGGAAAGAGTCCCCGGTGGGCTCGTCGGCGGACGCGGCCGCTCCCTCTCCGGCCCCGTCGCCGGTCATCCTCCAGGCGGCGACCACCACTCCGCCGGCGCATAGAACCGCCACCAGGACGACTATGATTACCTTCTTCAACCTCTCCGCATCCCTTCCTTTTGCCTCTTCCGGACCTATGGCCTCAGGGTTTAACAGAAATATATCACAGCGGTCCCGCGTGTAGGCTGACGCACTTCGACACGTCTTATATCGGCACAAACCCCCGTCTAGATTACCGTGGGGTCAGCCCCGGACATGGGACATTGCCAATGACTCCCATGGGGCGTCCGTTCTTTATCGTCCCAACCCCGGAAACGGGACAGTGACGATGACTCCCATACCGTGGGGTCAGCCCCGGACATGGGACATTGCCAATGACTCCCATGGGGCGTCCGTTCTCTATCGTCCCAACCCCGGAAACGGGACAGTGACGATGACTCCCATGGAGCGTCCGTTCTCTATCATTCCAGCTCCGGATATGGGACATTGCCAATGACTCCCATGGGGCGTCCGTTCTCTATCATTCCAGCTCCGGATATGGGATGGTGCCGATGAGGTCTGCCAGAGAGGTAGCCTTAGCCCCGGTTTTCGAAACGTGGGGTTGCATCAACGGGTGGCACCGTATCCCGGACACGCGATCCTCGATCCAGCGGTCGGGTTCGATCTTGCGGCTTTTACCCGGGATCCGACAATGTCCTGGAAGCTCGTATTCCACCCTTCATCCTGGCGACAGTCCCGAGACGTCCCATCGGCGTCAGACGCTTACTTGGGGATATTCTTCTTATCGAAACCGATGGTCGCAGGCCTCTTCATTCACCGGACTAAAAACCGAGGATCATATGATACGGCTTCATGCAAGGAGGTATCATTCCGGTTTCATCCCTCGACCTCCCTCACCCCCCTCTCCTCGAGGGAGGCTATGAGCGCCTTCGCGGCGTCCGCCTCCTGCGGCGGGACTACGATACGCGCCGTGCCGATGGGGCCGGTATAGGCAGGAGCGGGGGTGTCCGCCCATTCCAGGGGATGGAAACCCTCCTCCCTGAGGATGCGCATGACGAGTTCGGCTTCCGTCCTGCTTCCCGCGAAGACCACGGAAGCGCGACATCTGCGCCGCCGGAAGAGTTCAAGCCAGCCCATTTCCGCCCCTTGTCAACTTATGTGCCGCCAAAGCCGCCCTACCTCGCTCTGAGAAGAGCCCGGAACGCGTAATCGCCACATATCCTCGTGTATGAGGCCTGATCGCCACCCACCGGTCATCTTTTGCCGGGAGAGAGCAAATACTCATCTATGCGGCCCTACTCCATAGCAGGCGGGGCGGAGAGATTTTGTCCCATGTCCGGGGCTGACCCCATCAAAGGGCTTTGCTCTCGGAGAGCTCCATCATCTTGCGCAGCTCGCGTTCCAGCAGCGGCGGGAGGCCTTCTATCCTCACGTTGAGGAAACCCCGCACGATCACCGCCGTAGCCTCCTCCTCGCTCAGGCCTCTGGCCATGAGGTATTCCACCTCTTCCTGGGCGATCTTGCCCACCGCAGCCTCGTGGGACATGTCCACGTCGGGGTGGTTGCCCTCGAGCTCCGGCACTGCGTAGATGAGGCCTCCCTCCTCCAGGATGAGGCCGTGGCATTCCAGGTGGGCCTTTATCCCCGCCGTCTCTCCCTTGAGATGCCCCCGGGCCACGATCCTGCCGCCTTTGGTCACGGCACGGGAGACGATCTCCGCGCTGCATCCGCGGGCCCCCAGGACCACGCGCGATCCGAGGTCTATCTCGCTTCCCGGCTGCCCCACCACGATGGAATTGAAGCGCGAGGTGGCTCCGGGCCCGGTGAGGAGCGCGGTGGGATAGGCCTGCAGGCTGCGCACCGCCTCCATGCATATGTAGTTGGACATGAAGAGCCCGCCTTCCTCCACCAACACGCCGGTGCGGGGCCTCACGTCCATGCCCTCCGCCCAGTTGTGCACCATGGTGAAGGTGACGCGGGCGTTCTTCCTCACATAGAACTCGGAAACGCCCACGTGCAGACCCATCTCTATGTCGTGGCGACTGGCACAGCCGGTGATGATGTGCAGCTCCGAGCCCTCCTCGGCGATGATGATGTTATGCACCCGCTGTACGAAGCGGGGCTCGCGGATATAGAGGCAAGCCTGGAGGGGATAGATGGTGCGCGATCCCGGCATGGCGCGCATAAAATAACCCTCGAAGGGGTTGAGTTCCACCGTGGCGGTGTACTTGTCGGCGTCTACGGCCACCGCCTTCCAGTAGTAGTCGTGCAGCCAGTCATATCTTTCCAGGGCCTCGCGGGTACCCAGGATCTCCAGGCCTTTTTCCAGGGCTTTCCTGTGCACCACCGTGCCGTCGATCTGCACGAAGGACCCCGACCTCTCCCGACCGCTCTTCTCCACCCCGACGCGCGCCAGCTCCTCTTCACCCAGGTCCTCCAGCTCTTCCAGGGATTCCACGTATGCGCACTCTCCCGGCTCGGCGCCGTACGCGCACATGTCCAGGTCGCTGCCGAAAGCCGCCGGCTTCTCCGCCGCCGCCCTCGCACGTTCTTTCAGTTCTTCTAGCGCGTGCATCTCGCACACTCCTCGAATCCGTACCTCCGGATGCCCTCGAGCTGCTCCCTCGGGTTGCCGGAGCACACTATAGACCCCTCGCACAGCACATGTCCCTGATCCGCCTCCACGTAGTCAAGGATATAGCCGGTGTGGGTGATGATGAGGCCGCTCTTTCTGCGCTTACGGCGCAGGTCCTTCTGCAGGAGTATGCGGATGGCCTTTCCCACCAGCTGCAGGTTCTCCATGTCCACGCCCGATTCGGGCTCGTCCAGAAGCACCAAGTCGGGGTTCTGCGCCATGAGCTGCAGCAGCTCGGACCGCTTGATCTCCCCTCCCGAAAAACCGTGGTTGACGTCACGCGCAAGAAAGTCCTCGAGGTTCAGCTCGGTGGCGAGTGCGCGCACGTCGAGATCGTCGCGGGAGCAGATGGAGGTCATCTGCTGCAGGGAGACCCCGCGCACCGTGGGCGGCCGCTGGAACATCATACCTATGCCGCGCCGCGCTCTCTCATGCGGGGGCAGGGCGGTGATGTCCTCGCCGCCCAGGAGGATGCTGCCCGCGGTGACGCGGTAGCGGGGAAACCCCATGATCGCCATGAGCAGGGTGGTCTTTCCCGAACCGTTGGGCCCGAAGAGCACGTGCGTCTCGCCGCTCCTGATCACCAGGTTCACCCCGCGCAGGATCTCCCTACCCTCCACTTCCACGTGGAGATCGCGCAGCTCCAGGAACCATCCGTTGCCGATGAACCCGCCGTCTGTAGAAGGGCCGTTCAAATCACCACCTCCAAACGGTTGACCAAGGGTCCTGCCGCAGCCCGAGATCGCCTCGAGCCATAATTGATTCTACCCCCACGCGAAGGGGATAAACGATGAGGTAATGCACGGTCCGAGGGCATCTCGCGTACTCTCCCCGCGCGAAGGGGATCGACAGCCTCGGTGATCTCGCGCGCCACGGCCACTGCCGTACTCTCCCCGCGCGAAGGGGATCGACGAAGTCGTTGATGGACCGTTCCGAACTCCGACAATACTATCCACGCGTGAAGGGGTTGGAGGGTCCGCCATCCAGGCATGCAGGCTCACCGTTACTCCTGTCCACGCGTGCAGAGATGGGGGGTTTTTCTGTGCATCTTCCCGCTTCCTGATTAATTGTGCCCACGCGTGAAGGGGTAGGGAGTCTGCCATCCAGGCATGCAGGCTCACCGTGACTCCTGCCCATACGTGAAGGGGTGGGGGATATCGACTGACGAGCGGCTCGGGAATCGGACCCCCCACCCCAGCTCGAAGGGGTGGGGCGTCACATGAGGGGTGCCCGGGGACAGCGGGGGAATCACCATGGAGTTCATGCCCTGGATATCTCACCACGCGGCCAACGCGGGCGCGGAGGCGGTCTTTACTCAACCCCTTTTCTCGTTCTTGAGTTCTTGTTGCCTTTGCCGGGCGCATTCCCTGGCCAGGTAGAAATACGGATGGTTGTTGCAGGAAATGTACGGGCAATCAGCGCACCGGAGGCCGTCCCCCATCAAGCACACGGCGATCCCCCCCTGACGTCGGCCATGTCACATACCAGTCTTCCACCTCACCCCCTCTCTTCCCTTCCGGGAAAAACCGAGGCGCTCGAAGCCCGCCACCCCTATCCGGGCACCGGCGCTTGTACTCATGATCCGGTTCAGGACACATGATCGGGCTCAGGAGACCCCGGGGTTAATGAGCTGGGATGGGGGGGCAGAATAGGCTACAGGATGCGGTTCACCCGCCTCGAGACAAGCCGGTGCCGCCGGCGGCGCGGATCGTTCCAGACGGATCACGGCGGGGAATGCGGGAGAGAAGGAGGTCGGGGGTTGAAAAAGGCGGTATTGGTCTTGCTGCTCTCTGTGACGCTCACGGCGATGCCGACGCTGTTCCTGTGGGGATGCGGGGGGGTCGTCCGGGACGGAAGGGGACGGCGCCGCGGTGACAGAAAAACCCGAGAGCGTCGGGGAAGGCGGGGGCAGGGTCTTCACCCTCACGGAGCTCGCGGAGTTCGACGGCAGAGGTGGAAAGCCCGCCTACATCGCCGTCGACGGCGTCGTCTACAATCTCTCGGGAAGCGCGATCTGGCCGGAGGGGGAGCATACACCCTGCAACCTGGGAGCCATGGCGGGCCGCGATCTCTCCCAGGAACTGAAGCAGGCGCCGACAAGCATGCGTGAGAATCTCAAGCGCTTCCCGGCAGTGGGGACGCTGGGAGAATAAGCGGTTTTCGGGTTCCAATAAAAACGACACCTGCATAAAGATACCGTTCTCGGAAAAAGACCGCCACTGGTATTCGGGTTGCGATGACAGGCACGCCGGAGATGAGCGTGACGGCGCGGCGCCGAGATCCCTTGATAGCCACGAAATGGTCTTTTACACGCTCCGTATTTTTAAGTGTCGGGTCGTCTCATGGGGATAGCGCGGCGCCGAATCCTGCGTAACGGCTTTCTTTTCAGGCGAGTCCTGGAAACACGTTGACCCGCAATGTGATGCCGTGGCTGACCCATTAGGCGGGGATGGTGAAGCGGAAAAGGCGGAGCCGCCGCCCTCCCACGGCTCGTGCCAGATGCGGCCCCCGCGCGCGGCCACGAACAAGCGCCGGGAAATGTCCCATGTCCGGGGCTGACCCCATTAGGTGGGGATGGTGAAGCGGAAGGTGGAGCCGCCGCCCTCCCGCGGCTCGTGCCAGATGCGGCCCCCGTGCGCGGCCACGATGCGCCTCCCGATATAAAGCCCCAGCCCCAGCCCGGGGCCGCTGTGGTGCAGGGCGTCGCTCCCCTGTACGAAGCGCTCGAAGATGTTCTCGCGCTTCTCCTCCGGCACCCCCTCGCCACGGTCCAGGACGGAGAACTCCAGCCCTTCCCCGGTGCGCCGGGCGCGGAGCTCCACCTCCGAAGCGGGAGGAGAATACTTGACCGCGTTATCCAGGAGGATGATCAGCAGGTGTGCGAGGCGGTTATGGTCGAGGTGCGCCGTCCCGAGGTCCCCCTCCACCGCGACCTCGATCTTCCTCGTGCCCGCGCGCGCCCGCATCTCGTTAACCGCCAGCTCCACGGCCTCCATCACCGGGGCCTCGCGCTTGTCCAGGGCGAACAGCCCCCGCTGCAGGCGCGAAACGTCCAGGAGCTCCTCCACCACGTACACCAGGCGATCGGCGCCGGCCTCGATGGCCTTCAGGGACTCGAACCAGGTATCCCGGTCCATGCGGCCGCCGTGGCGGGAGATGGTCATTGCGTAGCCCTTGAGCAGGGTGGCGGGATGGCGCAGCTCATGGGCCGCGATGTCCAGGAAGTCCCGGAGCTGCTCTGCGCGCGCCTCCAACTCGCGCTCGTACAGCTTCTTGTCCGTGATGTCCACGACGGAGATGACGCTGCGCGGGACCTCGGGGATCATGTTCACGCTGACCAAGGCGTTTATGGGTCTGCCGCTCTTGTGCCTGGCCAGCATCTCGAACTGCATCGGACCCCTTATCTCCCCATTCAGCAGGAGGCGCGAATAGCGCTTCACCCTCTCCACGTCCTCGGGCATGATGAGGTCGATGTAGCGCATCCTGCCCACCACCTCGTCACGGGTATAACCGAAGATGTTCTCCATCTCGCGGTTGACGTCGACCACCAGGCCGCCTCTGTCCACCAGGAACATGGCCGTGCCCGTGGCCTCGAAGGTGGCGCGGTACCACGCCTCGCTCTCGCGCAGTGCCTCCTCCATCCGTTTTCTTTCCGTGATCTCGCGCACCAGGGCTAGGATGCGCCCCTCACCGGCGATGGTTCCCCGTTTGAGGTTAACCTCCACCCAAAAGAGCTCGCCATCTTTGCGCCTGGCGTGCCACACGAAGAGCTGGGGCTCTCCCGCCGCCGCCTTCCTCACCAGCTCCACCGCCCTTTCCTGGGTGTAGGGATGCACGCCGGAGCTTATATCCTCCACCCGCAGCGACCGGGCCTCCTCGGGCGTGTAGCCATACATCTCCGTCATCTTGCGGTTGACGTCCAGTATGGCCGCTGTCTCCTGGTCGTGGACGAAGATGGCGTCGTTGGCGGCGTCGAAGATCTCGCGGTAGGTGGCCTCCGAGCGCCTCAGCTCCTCCTCCACCCGCTTGAGCTGTGATATATCCCGTGCCACCCCGATGAAACCCCTCGGGTTCCCCTTCTCGTCGCGGAAGACGGTGGTGCTCATCATGGCCGGGAATACGGAGCCGTCCCTGCGCCGGTGCCCGACCTCCCCGCTCGCCGCCCCCTCTTCCAGGGCCTTACGGTTGAACGGCGTCACTTCATCGCGCACCTGCTCGGGGGTATGGAATATCTCCAGGTGCTTCCCGATGATCTTTCCTTCCACCTCGTGCCTGGCGTAGCCGTGCATCTCCGCCCAGGCGCCGTTAACGTAGATGATCCTCCCCTCCAGATCCGCCACGGCGATGCCGTCCACAGACTGCTCCACCGCCTGCAGGAGGCGCTTTCGCTCCTCCTCGGCGCGCCTCTGCTCGGTGACGTCGCGGGAGTTGACCACCATGCCCCGCACCAGGGGATGCTCCAGCAGGTTGTAGGAGTCCGCCTCGTGGACGCGCCAGGAGCCGTCGGCGTGGCGCACGCGCAGCTCCACGGTGCCGGTGACGCCGGGGCGCGAGAAGGCGAACTCCAGCGCCGCCCTGGCATTCTCCACGTCATCGGGATGGATGAGGGAGAAGATGCTGCTGCCCATGAGTTCCTCGGGCCGGTAGCCGAGCAGCCTCTCCACGGAAGGCCCCGCGAAGACGATGTTGCCGTCGCGGTCGAGCACCGACACCAGGTCGAGGGCGTTCTCGATGAGCAGGCGGTAATATTCCTCCCCCCGCCTCGGCTCCTTCTCCGACTCGTCGTACCGCACGCCGTCCTCCGCCTATCGTCTCATCTGTTGGGAAGATATGGCATGATGCATCGAAGCACCGTCACGCGACAGCCCAACACGTCAGTAATATTCTAACACCTCCGGCGGGACTTCAGATTTGACCCTCTCGGAGTGCGACCAGGTCGAAGGATTTCGCCGACGGTCCCTATGGCCCGAGCTGCAGACGGCTCCGCGGATCGCAGGGCACGGGATGTGGATGCAGGATGCAGGTCAGTCCCCTGACGGTTCCCTATGGGTCGCACACACCCTTTTCCGCGCCTCCTGGGAACCGGTTTAGCCGTTCTATGCCATTTCATCATGCCGTTTCTTTTTCACATACCCGGGAAACCGGCCATCAAGTGGTCCCGGAAAGGCGGCTCCATCATCTCCCTCGCCCTCGGGGAAACCGGAGCTGGCCTCGGCCGCGTTTCAGGGGAATAATGGATGAAGACGCGGACGCACGGCGACGGCGAAATCTCGTGGAGGTAGAGATGGCGGAGGACTTTCCCGCGTTCACGCGGAAAGCACGCGAGATACTGGAAGGAGCTTCCCGCCTCGAGGATATCGAGGACTACCGGGAACTGCTGTGCGGAGACTGCCCTTTTTACCATCACGGCGAGGAGGAGAACGAGGAGTGCGGCAGCTTTCGTCTTCTGAAGGCGCTGCTGGAAAGAGACGCCTTCGACCTCGAGGGCGCCCTGCGGGAGCTCGCGGGGGGCGATTGACGGCGGCCACCTCTTAGTGCTTGAACCACCGTCATCATGCAAGTGAGGGGAGCGACATCCGCCTCAATGGCGCCCACAGGAGCTTGTGGGGGTGGTTGACGTCGCTCACCGCTCAAGCGCTTCGCCCGCTGCCATCATGTATATATGAAGGTATAAGGGGAGCTGGAGGGAGCGCCGTCCGGCTCCGTGGCGCCCACGGAAGCCGGCGAGGGGCGGTTGAGCGGGCATATTACGGCCGTCCGCGGCTCGACGGGAACGGGAAAGAGGTTCGGGTGGTCTACGTGCTCACATGCCGTCTTGCGGCGGGTAGAGGCGGGGTCACGAGGCGGGAGCATGAGGAGAAAAGCCGTCTTCCAAGACGCCGCGCGGGGGCGGAGGACGGCAGCGAAAAGGAGTTGCGGTATGAGCGCTGGTGAGCGGCCATATACGGAGCGGGATCTCCTGAGGCTCGCGGACGGCTGCTTTCTCAAGCGCCTGGAGACACCGTGCGTGTACAACGCGGCGCGGGACGAACTATACGAGCTCTCAGAGGAAGCCCTCGACTTCCTGGCCCGCTGCGACGGAACCCGCACCGTGGAGGAGCTGCGGCCCGAGGGCGCCTTTCTCTCCTACTGCCTCGAGGAGGGGCTGCTGGTGTCGGGGCAGGATATCGGGTCCAGGGAGATGAGCATCGGGGTCAACGAGGTCCCTTCCCTGCGCTATCTCATGGTTGAGGTCACCGAACGCTGCAACCTGCGCTGCCGCCACTGCTACCTCGGCGACGCGGGTTCCTCAGACCTGGACTTGCAGCTGCTCATGGCCCTGCTGGACGAGTTCGACGAGCTGGGCGGCCTGAGGCTCATGGTCACGGGCGGGGAGCCCCTGCTCTACCCGGGATTCCATGCCCTCAACCGGGCCCTGGCAGGGAGGTCCTTCCGTCCCGTGCTCATCACCAACGGCATCCTCCTGGGCGGGGAGGACCTCTCTCACCTCAACTTCCTGGAGATCCAGTTCTCGGTGGACGGTCTCGAGGCGGGACACGAATCCCTGCGCGGCAGAGGCACCTTCACGGAGGTCATGGAGGCCCTGCGGCGGGCCGTCGCGGCGGGCATCGACGTATCGGTGGCCACGGTCATCCACGCGCGCAACCTCGGCGAGCTGGAGGAGCTGGGCACCCTGCTCTCGGAGATGGGCGTCTCCGCATGGAACCTGGAATATCCGGTGGCCAGCGGTCGTATGGCGGACAACCCCGACCTGATGCTGGCTCCCGAGGAGGCAGCTCCCTTCTTCGAGCTGGAATGGGGATGGGGCGCCCACGAGGGAGCGCCCGGCTACGCCTGCGGTGCGCACCTGGCCGCGGTGGAACCGGGAGGACGCCTGGTGAAATGCGGCTATTACCGGGAGGTGAGCGGAGGCCGCCTGGAGAAGGGCCTGCGGCAGGCCTGGCGGGACCTTCCCAAGCTGAGGCTGGAGGGGGAATGCGCTTCCTGTGAGCTGCTGGCGGAGTGCGGGGGAGGCTGCCGCTACCGAGCGGAATCCGCCTGCGGGGCGGGCGGCCCCGACCTCCTCATGTGCGCTCGCATGGGACGGCGCCGCGGTTAGGCACCGCGCTCCGCACTCTCTGCTTTCCCCCCGTCCTTCCCGTTGAACCCCGTAACATGGGAGTATCTCCAAATCCGGCAAAGGACTCCCCGCTTTCCCCCCTGTCCTCCCCGGTGCACCTTGGAACATAAGATCTAATATGAATCCAGTAAAGAACCCCTCGCTTTGCCGCTCCTGCCCACCCCGGTGAAGCCGCTTTCCGGGTTGACGGTCGAGGTTTATGGCTTGCGCGGCGGGTGTATAATGTTTACAGGAACCACTACCAAGGAGGTGGTGAGATGAGGATCACGAAGATCCCCAGACGGAAGGGCGGCACTTGCAAGTGCAATAAGAGCTGCGGTTAGCACGCCCTAACCGGGAGGGGGGCTTCCGGGCCCCCCTCTTTTTGGTCTCCCTTTCCTGTTTCCTCTCCCTGCCGACGAACCGTGAGGCGCGGAGTCCTGACGGACATGCGTGCGCTCCCTCTTCCTGTTTCCTGTCCCTGGATCGACCGGGCAGTAATGCCGAGGGGTCCCGCCGGCTACGCCTTCATCTCTTTTGTTTCCTGTCTTTGGGAAGAACGAGCCACGAGGCCGACGGACCCCATGTTTCGCGCGCTCGTTACCCATTCCTGTTTCCTGTCCACGGTAACGCATCCCGGGCCCCGGCCGATATGGTAAACGGGCGCGCTTCAGGATCTGCGGATCAACAACCGGGAACAAGGACCGGCTTGGAGGCGAATCCCCGACCCCGAAGAAGGCGTTGGAAGAGGTCGGGCCCGATCCGCGACCTTCTCCATCCTTCCCGGTGGGTCATCGAAGACGAATCCCCCGTCCCCGTCCGATTCGGCAAGAAGGGTCGGCCCAGGCATCTGGCAGCTTTCCATATAAATACCCTTGCGATGTTCACATATTGCATGTTATAAATATCGCGAGTAACAAAGAGGGGTTGCCGGGGGATATAGGCTCCCGCCGCGCCTCGTCGTCTGAAGGGGGTAACGATGACGAGATCCTTCCGCATTCGAGTGACCATGCTCCTCGCCCTGGCCATGGCATCCCTGCTCATGGTCCTCTCGCTCGCTCCGGTTGCGGGCGCGGGCACACGGACGTCCGAGGCGGATACCGGCGGCGGGGACGTCGCCGCTTCCTCCGCTCCCGGATCATCCCTCGAGGTGGCCAGGGTGGACGAACACTGGACCATGGAGGACGGGGTGAAACTACCCGTATCGGTGTTCTACCCTCTTGCTGCCGGGGGACCGGGCGAGGCAGCCGTGGATTACCCGCTCATCGTCTTCGTTCATCCCTGGGACTGCGACAAGCTCATCTTCGAGAAGATGGCCAGAGAATACGCGGGGGACGGTTACGTATCCGTCACCTTTACCATGCGGGGATGGTACGGCGCGGAGGGCCAGATAGGGTGTATGGATCCCGAAAAGGAGATACGGGATGTGCGCACCATCATCACCCTGGCATCCGAGGACGAGCGCTTCCCGGTGCTCCGGGACGAAAAGGGCCCTGTGGTGGGGATCACTGGCTATTCCATGGGCGGATGCACCTCCTTCCTGGCGGCACCGCGCAAGGACCCCAGGCCTGGCGACCCCGGCGACCCGCGCATACGCGCCGTGGTGCCCATGCACGGGGGAGCGGACCTGCAGTTCTCCATACTTCCCAACGGGGCCGCTAAGGCGCTGTGGGGGGTCTTTCTGGCCGCCGGAGCCTATATCGGCAATCTCTCCGGCCTTCTGATGCATGTCCTCGCCATCGTGCAGAGAAGCGACCTGAACGCCTTGCAGAAACTGCAGGCCGCCATAGATGCCTTCTGGAAGGCCATGCCCCCGGTGAACAACGTCACCGACATGCTGTTGTGGATCACGGGGGCTGCCATGGAGCGGCGGGTCGAGGACGTGGAAAAGGGGCGCCAATACCTCCGGGAGCGCTCCGCCCGCTACTGGTGCGACGGGGAATACGACGGGGTGGTAGAACATCCCCTCGTGGCTCCCACCCTCATCCTGGCGGGCTGGAACGACGACATCTTCTACGCCAACGAGGGACTGCGCATCTTCTCCACCGCCATGGCTGCCCCCGCGCGCATGATCATCACCAACCACGGCCATATCGGGGGCATGGGGGGCAACTTCTTCATCGACCTCCCAGAAAGCCCCGAATCCCGGTGGATAAACGGGCAGATCAAGGCGTGGTTCGACCGCTTCCTCAAGGGCGTGGACAACGGTGCGGACAGGGAGCCGCGCCTCATCTTCTACCGCGGCCAGGACCCTGACAACTACGGCCGGGCGGACTCCTATCCCCTGCCGGGCACACAGGCCGTCTCCTATTACCTCAACGCGTCAGGCAGTAACCTGGTGCTCACCAGAAGCAGGCCGCGGGGCAGCGCCGATTTCGAGCTGCTGGTGAACACGGGCATCACCGGCTCCATCTCCCTTCCCTACTACCAGGACGTGCCCAACATGGTGGGCGGTGAGACCATGCAGGTGCCCTCGAGGATAAAGCTGCTGGGCATCCCCTTCACCGAGCGCTGCTATCTCTCGCCCCCCCTGACCCGCGACCTCACCATCATGGGCGCGCCGCAGCTCGAGCTGTTTTACAAGAGTTCCCAGCCCTTCACGCAGCTCATCCCCTGGATATACGAGGTGGCGCCGGACGGCACGGAGACACTGGTGAGCCGGGGCTATTACGAGGGCTACAACCCCGAGGTATGGAGCATGTGCGACACCGCGGATCAGCCGGTGGAGATGCAGGCCTGCTACCATCGCTTTTCCCGGGGAAGCCGCATCAAGCTGGAGATATCCACCGCCGACCTGCTGATGACCTGGCCCGTCTTCGGCCTCACCTTCATCCAGCTCCAGCGCAACCGCACCGCGGCCTCGCGGCTCATCCTGCCGGTGGTGCCCAACAGCTACTGAGTATCCCGGGGATGGGAACCCGCGCGAGCGAGGGGGTTCGCGAGGGTTTACGCCCCGGGGGCGCCACGACTTACAGCGAGCGGCGGGGCCGTATCGGGTCACGGGGGTCTCCCGCGCCATCCCGGCAGGGCTCCGTTTCCCCACAAGCCCCGCGGCACGGGCTTCCCGGGTTGCTCCAACTGCATGACCCGACATCTCTCGGGCATGAGCTTCCTCGGGCAAAAGCTTCCTCTGTAGCCGGGGGTTGCGCCTTTCCGCCACCGCGATGACCTCGAAATAAGCCGCCTTCATAAACCAACACGGCACCCGGTCTACATCACCAGACAGAGGTAGGCTCTAGAGCTCGCCGGTGGCGCTGGTCATGGCATCGTCGGCAGCCACGCCGCAGGTCTCCATCCCGAAGAGGGCCATCTGTCCCTGCCCCATCCGTCCCCCTGCCTCGCGGCAACGGGTCGTCATCCCCCTTCTTATCTCCTCTCCGCTCAGACGCGACCCGGAGTAATACCTTCCCCGGCAGGTGATGAAATAGCGCGCCCGCTTCAGCACCACACCGATCCTTTGCAGGTCCTCGAAATCCAGGGAATGGAAGCGCCTGGCCGCCATGATACGGCGCGCCGTACGCACCCCCAGCCCCGGCACGCGCAGCAGGGTCTCATAATCGGCGCGGTTCACCTCCACGGGGAAGAACTCGGGGTGCCGGATAGCCCAGGCCGACTTGGGGTCCAGCTCCTCGTCGAGCTGAGGATGCTCCTCGTCCAGGATCTCGCGGCAGGTGAAGCGGTAGTGGCGGATGAGCCAGTCGGCCTGGTAGAGACGGTGCTCGCGCAGCAGGGGCGGGCTTTCCAGACGGGGCAGGCGGGGGTCGTCCGAGACCGGCACGAAGGCGGAGTAGTACACCCGCTTCAGCCCGTAGCGCCGATAGAGCCCCTCCGCCAGCTCCACGATGCGCAGGTCGCTCTCGGGGGTGGCCCCCACGATGAGCTGGGTGCTCTGACCCGCGGGGACGAAGGCGGGGGCTCTGCGGAAGCGCTTCCTCTCCTCCCGGTTGGCGGAGATGCCCTCCGCCAGGTCTCCCATGGGGCCGAGGATGTCCTCCTTTCTTTTTTCCGGCGCCAGCAGACGCAGGCTGCTCTCGGTGGGCAGCTCGACGTTCACGCTCATGCGGTCGGCGTAAAGGCCCGCCCGGCGGATGAGTTCCGGGCTGGCGCCGGGGATGGCCTTGAGGTGGATGTAGCCGTTGAAGCCCTTCTCCTCCCGCAGCAGGCGCGCCGTGAGCAGCAGGCGCTCCATGGTGTGATCCGGGCTCACCCAGACCGCAGAGCTCAGGAAGAGGCCCTCGATGTAGTTGCGCCGGTAGAGATCCATGGTGAGGTCCGCCAGCTCCCGCGGGGTGAAGGAGGCGCGCGGCCGGGACACCGACGCCCGGTTGGCGCAGTAGGCACAGTCGAAGATGCAGCGGTTGGAGAAGAGCACCTTGAGCAGGGATATGCAGCGGCCGTCGTCGGACCAGCTGCGGCAGACGCCGAAACCCACGCCGTCGCCGAGCTTTCCGACGCGGGCCGGCCTCCTCACCCCGCTGGAGGAGCAGGAGACGTCGTAGCGGGCCGCGCCGCCGAGGATCCTCAGCTTCTCCTCCAGGTCCATGGCTCACCGTCCCCTTGCTCGCGCGCTCATCCATGCTCATTATGAAGGGCCGCGGTGACATCTCATGGTGGGGGGAGCGGTGACATCGCTACCGCGCCGGGAGGGGAAAGGCATCGACGGCGACGGCCCCTGTCCCGGGCGGGGGGACGGACAAGGCGGCCCGCTTGAGGTATTACATCAAGCTGGGACTGCCTGGCTTGAACGGGTTGCGCTGCGGGATGTGCGTCGCCGCCTGCCCCGTCCACCGCCCGCGCTTCAAGGCGGGGTCGTAGTATCGATCTTCGGTGGCCTCCATGAGCCCGGTAGGGCGTACAGCCTCAAGTGGACGGCGGGTTGCCGCTCTCGGTGGCCATCGAAGATCGAAGATAGTGTCATATGGCACAGCTATAGACCTGACCCCACGATCACGGAGGATTGGGGATCCAAGGGGTTCATACGCACCGCGAGGGAAAAGAGGTAGGGGTAGTTGTTCTTGAGGTGTTCCAGATAGACCAGCCATTCCTTGAGCAGCAGGCTGTAGGCTCGCGCGATGTCGCTGCACAGGTGCTCGTGGTCGGTATCGGGAAGGCCTTCGATGAGATAGCGGTACTTCAGCTCCTCTGTGAGGTGGAAGACCGCCCACAGGAGGTCGGTGAAGGTCTCGTGCTCGAGCAGGGTCGGGTTCTCCAGCAGGGTGAGGAGAAATTCCCGCTTCTCCAGGAGGTATTCCCGCATCTCCTCCAGGAGCCTGTCGTCCCTGCCGATGGCGCACTTGTACTCCTCCACCTTCCAGCGAGCGCGGCGGAAGTCGTCCTCTTTCCATTCCGGACCGGCGGCCAGGCAGTCCTTTATCTCCCTGCAGGCGGCGTCGAACTGCGAGAAGGCGCGCAGCAGCTGCATGCCCATCTCGCTGAAGAAAGCGCCGATGACCATGTTCAGCTTCTCCATCCTCGTCTTTTTTTCGCGCGCGTCCAGGATGCGGTGCACGATGATCGCCACCAGCAGCACCTCTATGGGCATGAAGGCGATATCCCCGAGCAGGTAGATGAAGATATGGTGGGCATCTCGGAAGATGGCGTAGTGGACCAGGTAGAGGACGGCCGAGCCGATTAGCAGGATGGCGCCCAGGATCACATACCAGCTCTCATACCATCTGCTTCCATATCCCTCTTTCCTCCCAGCCAAATCGCCCTCCTCTCCCCTCGTCTTTTTTCTGCCACGCGTTTTTCTAAACAGATTCTACAGCATGGAGCGGCGGGAACATGCGGACGCCGTCATCCTCCGCGCGGAGAGGATCTCCGAAGCGCTTCCGACACCCTGTGAAAGCCCAAAGTCGCAAGGGGTTGCTCAGCCCTTCGAACACGAAGCCACCTGGATCCCCGTCCGGGTTGGTTAGGGCAGGTGCGCGCGAGCCGCATCCAAAGCCTGCGCGGAGGCGAGAGGTATGACCGCGATAAAAAACGCGGCCGCCTTTGCATGCAGCACCTTCCGGCATATAACCCCGGAGGGGAAGGACGCCGCCTCCCTTCAGCGCCCGGCATGAATACGCCCGAGAGACGGGTCATCCCCTTCGAACCCCGACCGGAAGGCGTTGCGGGAGCCGCGCCGGGACGCGCACGCTTCATCACCCGGACGGCGAGCGGTTATCGCCCGCGCGCCCTATGTGGGTCGGACCTCCATCATCCGAGGACGCTAGCGAGAGAGAAAAGGGAGGCGAGATAAGGACACGAGGATGGGAAAGACCAGGACCAGGAGCGGCGAGCTCACGAGGGAAGGCGAGCAAAGGCGGGAAGCCCTGGTCCTGCGCTATGCCCCGCTTGTACGCGGCGCCGCACGCTATTACCGCCTCCGAGTGTCCCCCCACGTGGAGTACGCCGACCTCGTGGGTTATGGGTTTCTCGGCCTGCTGGACGCCATTGACCGCTTCGACCCCGAGCGGGGCGTGGACTTCGAGGCCTACGCGCGCATCCGCATCAACGGCGCCATCAGCGACGGCATCCGCTCCGAAGCCCGCCTGCCACGTTCCCTCCAGGAAAAGGTGCGCAGGGTCAATCACGCCTACGAGGTGCTCTGCGCGGCCCTCAGCCGGCTGCCGACCCAAAAGGAGCTGGCGGATTACCTGGAGATGGACCCCGCCAGGCTGCGGCAGTTGCTGGCGGAGGTGGACCAGACCTTCATCTTCTCCCTGGACGACACCTCGCTGATCTCCAATCATGAGGGAGGAGATCTAAGCCTCCTCGACACCCTGCCCGACGACGGCTCCTTCGACCCCTCCGTGCTGTCAGAGACGCGGGCCACGGAGGAGATGGTGCGCGCGGCGGTAAACGAACTGGCGGAAAAGGAGAAGCTGGTGTTGATCCTCTACTACTTCGAGGAGCTAACCATGCGCGAGATCGGCGAGGTGATGGGGATATCGGAATCGCGGGTGAGCAAGATCCATTCCACCGCCCTCAACCGCCTCAGGTCCCGCCTCGCAGCGGCGGTATAGACGGAGCCGCATTCCCGGGTCCCGACTCGCCGCGGCGGTCCAGAGGGATCAGGAAAGGACGCGGTCGACCACCTCCATGACCTTTGAGGCCTGGAAGGGCTTGGTGATGAAGTCCTTGACCCCGGCCTCCAGGGCCTCCATCATGAGCTGTTTTTCACCCAGGGCGCTGCAGATGATGATGCTCGCGCCGGGGTCCAGGGCCAGGATGTTCCTCACCGCGGTCATGCCGTCCATCTCCGGCATATTGATGTCCATGATCACCAGGTCCGGCTTCCAGCGCTCGTAGGCCCAGATGGCCTCCGCCCCTGTCTCCGCCTCCACGATGGCCGTAAAGCCGTGCTCGGAGAGGATGTTGCGCAACAGCATGCGCGTGAACAGCGCGTCATCGGCGATGAGTATGGTCTTGGTCATCTTCCTTTTCCACCGTTCCCGTCCGCAAACCCGTACAATCTGCCGCCGGAAGCTCCGCGAGACGTCACTGACTCATGGCGACGTCTTATGTATCGGTATGGACGCGGGCATAATTGATAAGGGTGGGCCGAAGACACCTTTCCTTTCCGGAAAGGCGGCGCGTCGTGCGGACGGCCGCAGCCTGCGAGCCGGGACATTCAGCATCCCCCGCGCAGTTGAGATCAGGCGGTTCGCCGGCTCGCCCCGCAAGCACCGCCTCGCCGCAACCAGCACCGCTCCGCATGCCTGGACGGCATATGCCCCGCGGACAAACAAAGGCCATTCTTGCTGCGTGGTCCTCAGCCGCCTTGCGGGATGAGGAATCTGAAGACCGTGCCTCCCCCCTCCCTGGCCTCGCACCAGATCCTTCCTCCGTGGGCCTCGACTATCTCCCTCGCGATATACAGTCCGATGCCCATCCCGGGCGTGGAATGGTGGAGGGCGTCCTCCACTTGGTAGAAACGATCGAAGACCTTTTCTCTCTCCTCCTCCGGGACGCCGAAACCCCGGTCCATGACCGAGAAAAGAACCCCGTCCTCCACCTCTCTCACCTCCAGGTCTATGACCGACCCCGGGGGTGAATACTTGGTCGCGTTGTCCAGCAGGATGGAGAGGAGCAAGGAAAGGCGGTCTCTGTCCGCCTTGACCTTCTCCGCGCCCCCTTGCGAGACGACGTTCACGCGGTTGGGGTAACCGCGGTTGGCGAGCTCCTCCGCTGCGCCCGAGAGGAGGTCGTTCACCTCGACCTCCTCGCGACGCAGAGGGAAATATCCCCTCTCGATGCGCGAGACGTCCAGGAGCTCCTTGACCAGCCGCTCCAGGCGGTCGGCGCCGTGCTCCACCGCCGCCAGCAGCTCCTCGCGCCTGGCGGGGGACAGCTTTCCCCAAAACTCACGCAGCGTCTGGGCGTAGCCTTTGATCACGGTGATGGGGTGCCGCAGCTCATGAGAGGCCACGTCGATGAAATCCTTGAGCTGCTCCTCGCGGTCCAGGCGCTCCTGTTCCACCGATAGGGCCTGGGCGAGCATGCCGGCGATCTCTACCTCCTCCTCCGTCCACTGCCGGGGGCGTCGTCGAAGCAACCCAGGCATCCCACCGTCCTCCCCTCCACCACCACCGGGTAAAAAATACAGGACTTCAGGGCGTACCTGCCCACCATGGGATCACTGACAGCATGGGGATGGCGCCCGAGGTCTGGAGCGACCAGGGGAGTCTTGCTCCTGCCGGAGATAAAGGCATGGCAGGCATAGTCCTGCATGTCCGAGGTCACGGTGAATCCCTCCTCGCCGGGAGCGGTGGTGAGGATGGACAGCCGCCCGCCCACCAGCAGGCAATACGAGGCCAGCCGGCACTCGAGGATCTCCTCGGCGCCCCTCAGTACTGTCTCCATGTTCTCCAGGATGTCGGCGCCCAAGCGCATGAACACCGCGTTGAGCTTCTCGCGCCTCTCCTGGGCACGTCTTGCCGCCACGATGTCCGTGATGTCCAGGGCGAACTCGAACCTCACGTCCCTGCCGTCCGGCCACCTTATCAGGCGGTCCACGATGAGGTAATCGCGTTCGAGGATGGGATTGCGGTATTCCCATACATATGCCTCCTCCGGGTGCTCGAGCAGCACGGGGTTGGTGCAGAAGGGGCAGGGGGCGTCAAGACCTTGGAACTCGCGGTAGCATATCCCGCCCGTGGGGTCCTTTCCGAAGGCATCCCTCACCGCCTTGTTGACGTAGAGGATCTCGTAGGAGCGCGGGTCCGAGACGTAGATCACCTGGTCGATACTCTCGAAGATGGCGATGACCTGCTCCCATTCCTCCCTTATGGCCTGCTCGGCCCTCTTTCGCTCCGTGATGTCCAGGGCGGTGAAGACGGTCCCGGCCGAGGGGTCGTCCGGGTCAGCCCAGGCGGAGCTCAGGAGCACCTCGATGATCGTGCCGTCCTTGCGCCTCCAGCGCGTCTCCACCGAGCCCACGCCTGCCTCCGCGATGCGGGCGTATTTATCTCGCCCCACGAACTCGAAATCCTCCCGGGAAGGATAGAGGATCAGGGCGCTGTGTCCCACCAGCTCCTCTCGTGCATACCCCAGCATGCGGCACATGTACTCGTTGACCTCCAGCAGCACGCGGTCGGGATCCACCTTTCCGATGGCCAGGGGAGCCGCGCGCATGATGCTCTCGAGCAAGGCGCGCTCGCCACCGCCCTCGGCAAACCCCTGCCTGGACCCCGGTATGCCCCGGCTGGGGAGGGCCGTCTCAGCAGGGGACTCGTCCTCGTGTCGCGGCCCGCTTCCTTTATCTTCCTTTCTTTCCGACACCGGACATCACCACCCAGACCGGGATCCGGAAAGGCCCCTCTCCACCACCTGGTTCCCCACTTCCTCATTCTATTATTCCAACGCGACGTCCGCATTAATCCCGTGGGCTCCCGCGCCTGTTCAAATCCTACGCGATCAGGTGAAGATGGTGCCAGGGCATACTCAGCGAAAGGCTTAAAGGCTTAGGAAGTAAAACCCGCATTAACCCCGTGAGCTCCCGCACCTGTTCGGGGCATACGCCATTAGGTTAAAATAGTGTCAGGGCGTACACGGCGACAGGCCTCATTCGGAGCGGCATGGGAGGTACCGGGTGAGGAAAGGGAGCTGCAAGGGGAAGGGGAAGAAAGACGCGGAGACACGGGCGGCAGTAGGTTGCCATCCCGACCGCGGCTGGGGATGCGAGGCACCATCCGCGCCGCACAGCGAGGATTTCTACCGCCTGCTGGTCGAGAACACCCTTGACCTCATCGCGGTGCTGGACGCGGAGGGCAGAATAACCTACAGCAGCCCTTCCATCACTCCCCTGCTGGGATATGAACAGGACGAGCTCCTGGGCAGGATCGGCTTCGATTTCGTGCACCCAGAGGACCAGGAGAGGATCCATGAGATATTCACCCGCGGCATCGAGAGCGGCGAGCCCACGAAACCGGCATTCTACCGCTTCCTTCACAAGGACGGCTCCTGGAGGCATTTCGAATCCGTGGGCATCGGCATGTTCGACAACCCCTCGGTGCGTGGCATGGTCATTACCTCGCGCGAGATAACCGACCGCCTGCGCGCTGAGGCAGAGCTCAAAGAGTCGGAGGAGATGTACAGGACGCTGGTCCTGACCTCGCCGGACGCGGTGACCATCTCCGATCTGCAGGGAAGGCTGATCTACGTCTCGCCCTATGCCCTGAAGATGAACGGGTACGAGGACGAGGACGAGGTCCTGGGCAAGAACGCCTTCATCTTCATACACCCCCGCGACCACGACAAGGCCATCGAGGCCTGGAAAAGGGTGATCTCGGAGGGGACGGTGCACAACGTGGAGCTCACGGGGATCCGCAGGGACGGGAGCGATTTCGCCGCGGAGCTAAACGCCGCCCTGATCAGGGACGCGGCGGGCGAGCCCAAGAGACTGGTGGCCTTCATCCGCGACATCAGCGCGCGCAAGCGCATGGAAAAGGAGCTGCAGCAGCGCAACGAGGAGCTGGAGGCCTTTGCCCACACCATCTCCCACGACCTGCTCACTCCCGTGGCCATCGTGGAGGGCTACGCCAAGGCGGCCCTGGAGGCGGACGCCGAGGGCAGGGCGGAGGCGGAGAGGGAGTGCCTAGAGGCCATCGCCCGCGGAGCGCAGCGCATGAGCGACCTCATCAACTCCCTCCTGCAGTACGCCCAGGCGGGACACACAATGCTTGAGGAATGCCGCGCCGACGCCGAGGAGGTGCTCATGGAGGTGCTCATGGACCTCGAGGAACACCGCCGGGAAAGACGCGTGCGCGTCGAGAGCGGAGACCACCTCCCCGCGGTGAGGGTGGACGGCGTCAAGTTGCGCCAGGTGCTCTTCAACCTCATCGGCAACGCCATCCGGCACATGGGCGAATGCGACGACCCCTGCGTGAGGGTTTCCGCGGAGACCCAGGGGGACAAGGCGGTCTTCTGCGTGCAGGACAACGGCATCGGCGTCCCCCTGGACCTGCAGGAGAAGATCTTCGAGCCTTTCCGCCACTACTCGGTATCGGGTTCGCCGGGACTGGGCATAGGGCTCTCCACCGTCAAGCGCGCCGTCACCGCCTGGGGCGGACGGGTGTGGGTGGAATCACGACCCGGGGAGGGCGCCGCCTTCTTCTTCACCGCCCCCCTCGCCTGAGCGCGGGCACGGACACCGGCCAGGCCAGCGCCATGCCACGAGCACCCCATGACCGCGCATGATCGCCCGCGGGAGCTCAGAAATTGAAGCCCTCGGCGAACATGAGGGTGGCGGGGCTCATCACTTTGGGGTCGGTGAGCACGTTGACGCAAGCCGGCCCGCCGTGTTCCAGCGCCCTGCGCAGGGCGGGCAGGATCTCCGCCTCCCTCTCCACCATCTCGCCGTATCCCCCCAAGGCCTCGACGATCCTCTCGTAACGCACCACTCCCAGCTCCGTCCCGCACACGCGGCCCTCGTCGTAGCAGAGCTCCTGGTGGTGCTTGACCATCCCCCAGGCCTGGTCGTTGCAGATGACCGCAAGGATGGGAAGCCCGTGTCGGCAGGAGGTCTCCATCTCCATGGCGTTGAGGCCGAAGGAGCCGTCGCCGGTGACCAGCACCACCTGCTTTTCCGGCCGGGCGGCCTTGGCGCCGATGGCGAAGGGCACGCCGGTGCCCAGGCATCCGAACAGGGTGCCGCTGCCGATGACCCCGGACATCTCCTTTGCCCGCAAGCCCATGAGCCCGAAATAGACCGTGTCGCCGCCGTCGACGACGAAGATGGCGTCGTCCCCGGTAGCCTCCCTTATCACCTGCATGAGACGGAAGGGATGGATGGGATCCGCGGGGGTCTCCCTCGCCTGCCTCTCGCCCTCCGTGAGGGTGGCAAAGGTGCTATTTAGGGTCGCCAGCCATCCCGAGCGGTCTCTCTGCTCTATGCCGCGGGCCAGCCGCCGGATGACCGCCCCGGCGTCCCCCACCAAGGCTATGTCTGCCCTGCGGTTGCGGTCCACCTCCGCGGGATCGATGTCCACGCGGATGACCCTGGCGTTGGCCAGGGTATCGCCGTAATTGAGCACCCAGTTGAGCCGGATGCCCACGGCCAGCACCACGTCGGCCATGGAGGTAGCCGCCAGCATTCCCATGAGGCCGCCGTCCCAGAGGGAGAGAGGATGCTCGTCAGGTATGGCGCCGCGGCCGTTGTCGAAGAGGAGGGTGGGGATGGAAGCCCTTTCCACCAGCTCCCGCACCTCGTCCGCGCAGCGGCTGTGGGCGATGCCGCTCCCCCCGATGAAGAGGGGTCTCTCCGCCGCGTTGAGGAGCTCCAGCGCCCGGGCCAGTTCGTCCTCCTCGGGGAGCACGCGGTGCTTGCGCGCCCCCGCGGCGGGGTACTTCACCTCGGACTCCTCCATGGTGAGGTAGAGGGACTCGGTGGCGAACTCCAGAAAGACCGGGCCGGGCCTTCCGGAAACGGCGTTGCGAAAGGCCATCTCCAGGTACTCGGGGATGCGCTCAACCTGGTGGCAGCGGGCCGCCCACTTGACCACCGGCTTGACCATCCCCTGCTGGTCCATATCCTGCAGCGCCCCCCTGTCCAGGTCCCGCAGGGGGACCATGCCGCTCAACACCACCACCGGGACGTTCTCCAGGTAGGCGTTGACCACGCCGGTGAGGGAGTTGGTGAACCCGGGGCCGGCGGTGACCAGGCACACCCCCGGCCTGCCGGTGAAGATGGACCAGGCGTGGGCCATCATCACCGCCGCCTGCTCGTGTCGCACGTCTATGAGGCGTATGCCGTGGTCCAGGCAGCCGTCGAAGATGGGCGCTATATGCCCTCCCGAGAGGGCGAAGACGGTGTCGACGCCCTCGACCTCCTTGAGATATTCCGCTACGATATGCCCGCCGTGCACCCCAGCCATCGCCATCTCCCCTTTCTCTCCCTCTCCGCTCTCATATCGGAGGCCTTTATTCCCGGCACCCGGCCGAAACAACTCGCCTTCCAGGCGTTCTGCATCCTACCCTCCCCCGCGTTTCACTCCCGCCTTCATCTCGGAGGCCGGTACTCCTCGCGCACCCAATCCGCGATGGCAGATCTTGCCTCCTCCCAGGTTACCCTGGTCCTCCAGCCCAGCTCCTCCCTGGCGCGGCGAGTGCTGGTATCGAGGTCACGTCCCATTATCCCCACCGCCTGGACGGTGATGGGAGGGCGGACGCCGAAGGGCAGGAAGGCGGTCTGCACCGCCCAACCCAACCTCCAGGCGAGGCCAAAGGGAAGGGACCCCCGGGGCCTCTTTCCCACCAGGGATCCCAGCCACCGCAGGTATTCCCCCCAGGTGACCCGATAAGCGTCACGCAGGTTGTAGGTGCGCCCCCTTGCCGCTTCGGAATCCATGGCCGCGAGGATCCCGTCCACCAGGTTCTCCACGAAGACAAGGCTCGCGCTCCACCTACCGCCGTCCACGAGCGGCAGGGGGCCCCTGTGCATGACGTCCAGGACCTCCTTCACCCATACGCTCCCCGGGCCGGTGACGTTGGTGGGGCGGATGACCGTGGCATCAAAGGCGCCCCTGGCCGCGTAGGAACCCACCATCTGCTCCGCCTCGGCCTTGGCGTCGCCGTAATGGATGCCCGTCTTGACCAGGGGGATGTATTCGTCGAAGTCCTTCATGTGCACGCCCAGCCCGTAGGCGGCCACGGAGCTGAGGAAGACGAACCGCTCCACCTTTCCTGCGCATTCCTCCATGAGGTTGCGCGTGCCGTCCACGCCTATGGAATAGAACTGCCTGCGCGTGCCCCAGTCGATAGTACGGTTCGCGCAATGGATCGCCCTGCGGCAGCCGTCCGCTATCCCCCTCAGGCTGGCGGGATCGGTGAGGTCTCCCCGCACCACCTCCATCCCCGCCGCCTCGAGCCCGCGGTCGGCCTCTCCGGGCATGAGCAGCCCGCGCACCTCGTCTCCCCGCTCCAGGAGCCTGCGCGAGACATGGTAACCGATGAAGCCGGCGGCGCCGGTAACGAGCACCTTCGCCACGAAAGCCACCTCCTAGACCCAGAGAAGATGCCACCATCTCTGAATATACTATCATCTCGAGGGCTCGGCTCCTCTCTTCGGGATCTGCCATCGCATGGATATCGCCACAGTCCCGGCGAAGAATACTTATACCGGGCGTATATCGGGCGTGTAGAGGGCCCGCCGTGTACCCGGTACGGCGATCTCACGTGAGGCCGCCTCTCCTTCCCGTTGCATGTCGCGATGTCCGCAGCGTGAGCCGGCAAAGAGCCCAGGGTTCGGGGAGGCCGGTCGGTACCTGGAGGGTTTTCCGGCCGCCGGAGAGGGTTCGGCTTCGCCGCCGTTCATGGGGATGGGAGGCGGGCCATACCATGCGTCTTCCCCGCCGGGGCAGGGGAGCATGCCCCGGGCCGCGGGGACTCGCGGTTGACCGGAGAGGGCCTAGGAAATATCCTTTAGTGGTCCAGGTGTCGATAATGTCTACCGTGTTATGGCAATATATGGTTGATCATCAAGAGTCCGGAGGCCTGAACCGGCGGGGAGGGGAGGATGGACGCGGAGATCAGGAGGATGATGAGGCTGGCGGCGGCCAGCGAGGAGGAGGTCGACGCCTTCATAGCGTGGCTGAAGAAGAGGGACCTCACCTCGGGAAGGCTGGACCGCAGACTCAAGAGGGCCCTCAACCGGGCCATGGCCGAGCTCGACTGCACGCGCTGCGCCCGCTGCTGCAAGGAGGCCTACGTGGTGCTGCAGAACGAGGACATCGGACGCCTCGCCGACCGCCTGGGCATGAGCCGCGCGGATTTCCGGGCTAGGTACGTGGGCAGGAACGAGGACGGCGACACCTGCCTCAACCGCCGCCCGTGTCCTTTCCTCAAGAAGAACCTCTGCACCCTCTACGAGGACCGTCCCGACTGCTGCCGGGAGTACCCGCAGTCTCTGGCCTCGGAGGCGGCCGACAACCTGGACAACATCGGAGCCAACTACCTGGTGTGCCCCGCCGTCTTCCAGGCTCTGGAGCGCCTGCGGGACATCGTCTAGCGACGACCGGGGCCCCTGCCGCGGCCCCGGGAGCCCGCGCCACGGTCGCCATGAGATCAACAAGAGGCTTAATGGTCGTATCGTAACCTGCCGCGGCTCCGGGAGCCCGCGCCACGGTCGCCGTGCGCGTAACGGCCTGAAGGCTGCGGCCCTCCCCCGTTCTCACCTCCAAGCGGCAGCACCGCGTGGTCAAGGCGATGAACGTAACCCGGCTGTGCAGGAACTGATCGCGCCGCCTTTATCCTGGGCGGCAGCTCTGCAAGGTCACAGCGATGAACGCAACGGCCCCGGCGGCGCGGGAACGGGCGGAGTCTCCACGTTACGGCACCCCTGAGGCCCTGGAAAAACGCGGGGCGTCCGCTCCTTCAGCCCACATAAAAACGTCCCCCGGCACTGGCCGGGGGACGCCGCGTATCCCTGCCTTACTTCACGTCTTTCATCATCTCCTTGAGCTCGCGCTTGAGGATCTTCCCCACCCCGCTGGTAGGCATCTGGTCCAGGAACTCGATCCTCTTGGGCACCTTGTAGGGGGCCACTTTTTCGCGCAGGTAGGAGATGATCTTCTCCTTTTCCTCCTCGCTCTTCTCCACCCCCGGCTTGAGGACGATGGCGGCCATGACCCTCTCCGATCCCGGCCGCTCGGGGTCGGGGATTCCGAAGGAGGCCGCCAGTTCCACGTCCGGATGCTTCATGATCACGTCGTCCAGCTCGCGCGTGAATACCTTGAACCCGGAGACGTTCACCATGTCCTTCACGCGGTCCACGATGTAGAAATAGCCGTCCTCGTCCATATAGGCCACGTCGCCGGTGTACATCCAGCCGTCGCGGATGGCGTTGGCCGTCTCCTCCGGCTTCTCGTAATAGCCGTCCATGAGCTGCGGACCGCGCACCGCTATCTCCCCCGTCTCTCCCTGGGGCACCACCTCTCCCGTCCCGGGGTCCACGAGCTTGAACTCGGTGTCGGGGAGGGGCATGCCGATGGAGGCCGGCTTCTTCTTGCCATAGCGCGGGTTGCAGCAGGTGACCGGCGAGGTCTCGGTCATGCCGTAGAGCTCGATGAAGCGGTTCTCCCCGATCACGCTCTCCAGCTCGCCGATGCTCTCGGGCGGGAAAGGCGCCGCCGCGCTGAGGCAGAACCAGATGTTGCTGAAATCGAGGGCCTTGAACTCCTCGTTCTTCATGAGCTCGAAGAAGACGGTGGGGACGTTGACGATGATGTTTGGCCTGTACTTCTTGATGCACTCGATGAGGAAATGGGTGTCGCGGGGGTTGGGCACGCAGATCTGAGTGGCGCCGTTGGTCAAGGAGAAGCCGCCCAGAGCCAGGCCCGCGATGTGGAAGAGCGGGAAGGCGGAGAGCGCCACCGTCTCCGGCGTCAGGTCGAGGTGGGTGAGGGTCTGCTGCCGGTTGCACATGTAGCTGCGCTGGGTGAGCATGGCCCCCTTGGACGGACCCGTGGTCCCTCCCGTGTACATGAGGAAGATGAGGTCGTCCATGCTCCGCTTGACCTCGACGCGCTCCGTGGGCATGCCCTTGATGGCATCCTCGAAGCGGACCACCGTCTTGCCCGGGAGGGGCTGCACCTCCACGCTGGGTATGGAGCTGAGTTTCTCGTTCAGTTTCTTGACCTTCTTGAGGAGCTTTCCGAGGGCGGTCTGCCGGAGGTACGCCTTGGCCAGCTTCTCCTTGATCCCCGGCAGGAAGTCGGCGATCTCGGAATAGATGACGGTGGTGAGCCCGGTCTTGTCCGCCACCGCCGCCACGCTGCCGAAGAGCAGGTCCACGGTGATGACCACCTTTACCTTGGCGTCGTTGATCTGGTGCTCCATCTCGTGGGGGGTGAGCAGCGGGCTCAGCCCGGTGGAGGCCGCGCCCGCCTTCTGCACCGCGATAATGCTGATATAGTGCGCAGGGATGTTGGGCATGCACAGCCCCACCACCTCGCCGGGCTTGACGCCGATCTTGATGAGATAGGCGGCGAGCTGGTTGGCATACGCGTCCAGCTGGCGGTAGGTGATGTGGTTCTCCATGTAGATGATGGCCGTCTTGTCCGGGTACTTCTCGACGATCTCCCGGAACTTCTCCGCGAAGGTCTTGTTCTCGTACTCCAGCGACGGCGGCACGTGGTCGTCGTAGTTCTTCAACCACGGCTTTTCGGCGTAGACGTCACCCATCTCTCCCTCCTTGTCTCTTGTGCCGGCGAAAACCCCTGCAACCGGCATGCCTCCGTGCGGCACGCCGCTCCCGAAACCGAACAGAATAACCGACCGAACCTCCTATATGATAACAGAACGGCGCCCCTCCGCTCAAAAGGCATTCTCGCGCCGTGCCGCCCGGGCCGGGAGCACGATGGGGCGGAGCCGCGCCGCAATCTCCCCGCACGGGGCGGAAGCTTCCCCGATACTCGCAGCGGCATGTCGATCATCCCGCGCCGTCCTACGACGCCCCTCCAACATTACTTGTTAGTAATTTCCAAAATGCATGTAACCAATCTCACGCTCGGATGTTGCTGATGGTTGAGAGCCGGGAGAGCGGCGCGCCGTCAATATGGTCCTACCGGCGCCAGCAGGGTATCGATATCATTGCATACCAAAGATACCATAATTTGGCATGCTCGTCACCCGCGCGTTCTGGCCTGCGCAAGCGCGTGGAGACATCGGACATCGGGAGGTCTGCGGATCATGGAGGCCTGGAAGGAGGTCGTTCTCTCTCGCCATCCCGCGAGGCCTATGGCGGCCGATCTCATCGCCCTGGCATGCGATTACTTCTTCGAGATCAGGGGTGACCGTACCGGCACCGATGACCCGGCGGTGATCACCGGCCTGGCGACGATGGGCGGCGAGCGCATCGCCGTGGCCGGACATCACAAGGGACGGAGCGCCGCGGAAAGGAAGCGCTGCAACCTCGGCATGCCGGGACCCCGCGGCTTCGGGAAAGCGCGAAGGCTCTTCAGGCTGGCGGAGAAGCTCTCCCTGCCCGTGCTCTGCCTCGTGGATACACCGGGCGCGTTTCCCGGTCCGGAGGCCGAAGAGGGCGGTCAGGCCTGGGCCATATCCGCCAACCTCGCCGTCCTCGCCTCCCTCAGGACCCCGGTGGTCGTCGCGCTTATCGGGGAAGGAGGGAGCGGGGGGGCACTGGCGCTGGGCATCGGCGACGTCGTGCTGATGATGGAGCACGCCACCTTTTCGGTCATCAGTCCGGAGGGTTGCGCTTCCATCCTGTGGAAGGACGCGGGGAAGGCTCCGGAAGCGGCCCGGGCGCTGCGGCTGACCTCGCGGGACATGCTGGAACTCGACCTTGTGGATGCCATCGTGCCCGAAGGCCCCGGGGGAGCCCACCTCTGCCCTTCGCTGGCTGCCGGCAATCTGGCGGAGGCGGTCCTGGAACATCTGCGCGCCATCGCCGCGCTCCCCACTTCCTCTCTTCTCACGCGGAGAAGAGAGCGCTACCTACGCCTGTCCTTCCACCTCGAGGCGGCGGGCGAGATCGGCCGCGGGCGAACACCGGCAGGCAGCCGGCCGTGAACGACCCGCCGACGCGATCTAGAGATGACGAGACACGGGAAATGGACCAAGAAAAAGAGGGGGTTGAGGAAGGTGACGAAAGATACGGACCGGATGGTTGACCAAATGCAGGGCGTGGTCGCCGGTCTCATGCGCTGCCGGCTGGTGGAGGCCGTCCTGCAGGAGCCGTCCTGCCGCCTGGAGATGAGGCTCCTGCCCGGCGATCCATCTCCCCTCGGGCAGGACCGGGAGAGCCGACATGGTCTCCGTGCAGATGGGGAACGGCCCCTGCCATCATCCGGGGGGGAAAGCAGGCGCTGTCTGCTCCTGCGCTCTCCGGCCGTGGGGACCTGGTGCCCCTCGGATCGGGGCAACGTTCCCGGAGGGGATAACCGCGCTCCCTCCGCGGGAACGGTGCATACTCTCCTCGGCGACGAGGAGGTCATCCCCTCGCGCAGGGGAAGGTTGCTCCTGGAGCTTGCGGAGAGACACTCCCTGGTAGGCTTCGGCACACCTCTGGCGCTCTGGGAGGTGACCTGAGATGCGCACCGCCTTCGTGTTTCCCGGGCAGGGAAGCCAGCGACCCGGCATGGCGGGCGAGGTCCTCGGGGCGGGAGACGGGGCCAGGGAGGTCTTCGTGCTCGCGAACGAGATATGCGGCTCCGATCTGGTGGAGCTGTGCGACAAGGGAGACCCGCTGCTGCTGTCCCGTACCGATTATTGCCAGATCGGCGTGGCCGCCACCTCCCTCGCATGGCTGGAGCTGCTCCGCCGACGGGGGGAGAAACCCCATGCCGTGGCCGGCCACAGCCTGGGCGAATACTGCGCCGCCTGCGCCGCAGGCTGCATGAGCGTGGAGGACTGCCTGCGGTTGGTTTGGCGTCGGGGCAAGGCCATGCTGGAGTGCTCGCGCGAGACGCCCGGGGGGATGCTCGCCCTGGTGGGTGTGGGATGGGAAGCGGCGCGAGAGCTCCTCGAGGAGTCTGGGGAGGAAGGCCGCGTGGCCTTCGCCAACCTCAACAGCGCAACCCAGGTGGTCCTGGCGGGCG
This sequence comes from Actinomycetota bacterium, assembly GCA_014360645.1. Taxonomy (NCBI): domain Bacteria; kingdom Bacillati; phylum Actinomycetota; species Actinomycetota bacterium. The sequence continues at coordinate 88,393 of JACIXD010000004.1, forward strand.
ACCCGGATGACCTGCGGAACACGGCGGCAAGGCTGCGTGCGCGGGGGATCCGCTCCGTACCCCTGAAGGTCAGCGGAGCCTTTCATACCCCGGCCATGGCGAGAGCGCGTGAAGTGGTGGCGAGGTGCCTGGAAACCATGCCCCTGCGCGATCCCTCGCTCACCTTCTTCTCCGCCTTCACGGGAGAGCGGGTACGCACCGCGTCGGAGGTGGCGGAATGTCTCTCGAGCGGCATCACTTCCCCGGTGCGCTGGCTCGAGGTCCAGAGCAGACTGGTGGAAAACGGCACCGAGCGCCAGGTGGAAGTGGGGCCGGGAGACGTCCTCAGCCGCATGGGCAGCGTCGATCACCCCCATGTGCTCTTCGTGCGCGCGGCGGAGGTCACGAGTGGATAGAGGGATGGATCACGCCCTACCGGGATCCGGGTCCGCCGCGGTCCGGAGGAAGGCCGCATCTCGGGACTCCGCCGAAGCGAGTGTGGGGGGCGCGGCCGATGCCTTCCAGAGTGAGAGGAGAACCCGTTGTTCAGGCGCGTGCTCATAGCCAATCGGGGCGAAGTCGCCCTGCGCATCCTGCGCACCCTCAGGGAGATGGACGTGGAGGGGGTTCTGATATGCTCCGAGTCGGACGCCCGCTTTTCCATGCCCCACGCGGTGAAGATGCTCTGTATCGGCAGCGATGACCCCGCCCACAGTTACCTCAACCCCTACCGCATCATCAACGCGGCGGTGGCGGCGGGAACGGACGCGGTGCACCCGGGGTACGGCTTTCTCTCCGAGGACGCCACTTTCGCCCGCCTGTGCCTGGAGATGGGCCTCGCCTTCATCGGTCCCTCGCCCGAAACCCTGCGGAGCCTCGGGGACAAGGCCAGTGCCTGCAGGCTTGCGTCCGAGGTAGGCCTGCCAACCCTGCTCATGGGGGTGGCGCACGGCGAGGAGGAGGTCGCAAGGATGATGGAGATGGCTTCATGTCCCGTGGTCCTCAAGCCGGTGATGGGAGGCGGCGGGAAGGGAATCCGCGTCGTACACCGCCCCGAGGACGTGGAAGAGGCCTGGCGCCAGGCGCGCAAGGAGTCGGCCACCGGTTTCCGCGACGGCGGTATTTACGTCGAGCGCTACCTCGTCGGCGCCCGCCACCTCGAGGTCCAGGTGGCGCGCGACGCGCGGGGCAACGTCATCTCCTTCCCCCTGCGGGAATGTTCCATACAGCGCCGTCACCAGAAATGGGTCGAGGAGAGCCCCGCCCCCTCCTGCCCGGAACATCTCGAGAAAGCGCTGCGAGACGGAGCGGAAGGCCTGGCCGGGGCGTGCGGGCTGGTGGGGATAGCCACGGTGGAGTTCCTGGTGCGCGGGGAGGAGTTCTTTTTCCTGGAGGTCAATCCCCGCCTGCAGGTCGAGCACACCGTCACCGAGATGCTCTGCGGCATGGACCTGGTGCGCGAACAGGTGCGCATCGCCTGCGGCGAGGAACTGGAAAACATCCCCATTCCCAGGGGCCACGCCATGGAGTCGAGGGTCTACGGTCACCCCCGGGGCGCGGGAGCGTGCCGACTGGACCTGCCGGGCGGAAACGGCATCCGCGTGGATGCGCCGCCGGCGGGGGCGCTCGCCGCCTCGGCGAGGTATGACGGCATGCTGGCGAAGATCTGCTCCTGGTCGCCCACGCGGGAGATGAACGTGCGCCGCATGCAGCGGGCGCTCGAAGAGACGGAGGCCGACGGCCTGCGCACCAACCTGCCCGAACTGCGCTCCCTCCTGGAAAGCACCGCCTTCCGGCGCGGGAGATACGACCTCTCCACCCTCGAGAAGGCGGCCGGCGATGGGCCGGCCGGCCCCCTGCCGGATAAACGGTCCGCGCGGAAAGCGTGAGAGGTGACGGGCGAACATGGCGGTCTTGACCGGTGGGGCGAAGCCATCGAGGACGAGAAAGAGCCGGGGGCTCGCCACGCGTTTTCGGCGGGCCGGTCTTTCCGCCGCGGGGTATCCTTCGCCCGCGGATAAGGGCCCGGAGTGGGGCGGGGACGGGGCGGGGATCGCGGCCGGATCGGGAGTGGCCTGAGCCATGGACTTCCTGGAAGGCGTGGGAGAGTTCATGGCCCGGGAGGGCATCCTGGAGCTGGAGATCCTGGACGGGGACCGCGTCATCCGGCTGCGGCGCGGCTCCCTGGAGAAACCGCCGCCCGGGGAGCAAGGGGATACGACGGTGGTCCGCGCCCCCATGGCCGGGATCCTGCGTCTCACGCCCCTTCCCGGCCAAGCGCCGTACGCTCCCGCGGGCGAGACCAGGAAGGAGAGGGAGGTGCTCTTCTGTATCGAGGCGATGAAACACCTGAACGAAGTGAGGGCCGACGGCCCGCTCCTGGTGGAGGAAGTGCTGGTCAAGGACGGTGATACGGTGCATGAAGGGCAGGCGGTCATGCGCGTGAGGATGTTGAGCCGGGAGATGGAAGAAGGGTGAGGACATGGACGGAATAACCATCGCGGCCTGCGGCAAGGGCATACCCCGCCACTCCCTCCACAACCGGGACCTGGAGGGATTCCTGGATACCAGCCACGCCTGGATACTGTCGCGCACGGGGATCGAGGAGCGCCGGGTGGCGGATCCGGAGGAGGACAACATCTCCCTCTCCCTGGAGGCATGCCGCATGGCGCTCGAGCGGTCCGGTCTGGACGGGGGGGACGTGGACCTCATCGTCGTGGCCACCGCCACCCCTGACCGCCTGGTGCCCTCCCTCGCCTGCACGCTGCAGCGGGAACTGGGTTCTCGAGGGCCGGCCCTGGACATCAACGCCGGGTGTTCGGGATTCGTCTACGCCCTGGTCATCGCCTTACAACTCATGCGGGGAGGGCTGGCGTCTCGCGCCCTGGTGGTGGGCACGGAGACCCTCACGCGCATCGTGGACTGGAGGGACAGGTCCACCTGCGTGATCTTCGGGGACGGGGCGGGGGCGGCGCTGCTGGCTCCCTGTCCCGCCGGCGAGGGCATCATCGCCTCCTCCCTGGACGCTCAGGGTGGAGGGGACCGGCTCATCCGCGCCGAGGGAGGCGGCGCACGTATGATGGCCTCCCTGATGGGCGGCCTCCTGCGCGAGGTTTCCTCGCTCCCCCCTCCCCTGCCCGATATCCCGCGTAGCTGGGGGGACGCTTACCCCTTCATCCGCATGGACGGCAGAGAAGTGTTCCGGTTCGCGGTCAACAAGCTGTGCGCCACGGTGCGGGAGCTCTGCGCCGCCGCCGGGGTGAGGATGGACGACATAGCCCTCGTCATACCCCACCAGGCAAACCTGCGCATCCTCAACGCCTCCGCCGAAAGGCTCGGCTGCCCGCCGGACATCTTCTTCACCAACATCCACCGTTACGGCAACACCTCCTCCGCCTCCATCCCCATCGCGCTGGAGGAGGCCCTGCATGCCGGCCTCATCGGGGAGGGAGACCTGGTGGTGCTGGCGGCTTTCGGGGCGGGCATGACCTGGGGAGGGGTGCTGCTGCGCTGGCACCGAGGAACGGCGACCGGGACGGGGAGGGAGAAGGTATGAGCGTGCGGGAGAGAACGGTCCTGGTGACGGGCGGCTCGCGCGGCATCGGCCGCGCCGTCGCCCTCGCCCTCGCGGAGGAGCATGGCCGGATAGCCATAAATTACCATGGCAACGACGTCGCGGCCGAGGAATGCCTCGAGCTGCTGCGCGCGAAGGGGGCGGAAGGCATGCTGCTGAAAGCGGATGTCGGCGACCCCTCGCAGGTGGATAAGATGTTCGGTCAGATCAGGGAAGCGTGGGTAGGGGTGGATATCCTGGTCAACAACGCCGGGGTACGCAGGGACGGGCTCGCCGTCAGCATGGGAGACGAGAGCTGGGAGGAGGTCATGGGGACCAACCTGCGGGGAGCCTTCTACTGCACCCGCGCCGCGTTGAGGTCCATGCTGCGCAGACGGTGGGGACGGATCATCAACATCTCCTCCGTGGCGGGGCTCAGGGGGGTCAGGGGACAGGCGAACTACTGCGCCTCCAAGGCAGGGCTCATAGGGTTGACGCGCAGCCTGGCGCAGGAGGTGGCCGGACGCGGCATCACCGTCAACGCCGTCGCCCCGGGCCTGATCGTCACGGAGATGACCGAGGACCTGCCGCGGGAGAGCCTGGACCTCATCCTCAAGGCGATACCCATGCAGAGGGCCGGCAGGCCCGAAGAGGTCGCCGCCGTCGTAGCCTTCCTGGCCTCCGACAGCGCCTCCTACCTCACCGGGCAGGTGATCTGCATCGACGGAGGGATGCTGGGTTGAGACGGCTGGGCCACGGCATGGCGGAAAGGGGTCGGGGGGCCGGGACGGCATCCCTGCGCGAGCGTGCCCGCGGATTATGGACGAGGTGCGGCGGGTGCGGCCTGGAGGTGGAACGCGCGGTTCTGGAAACGGCTTTGGGGGTCTGCCCGCACTGCGGCTACCACCACCGCATGGGCGTGGGCGATCGCGTGGCCTATCTCTTCGACCCGGGGTCCTTCCTCGCCGACACAGACGAGGTCCGCACCTCTGATCCCATATCTTTCCAGGAGGGAGCGTATCTGCGGGAGGCCCTCTCCCTTACCGGGGAAGCCATGCTCTTCGGGGAGGCCGCGGTGCTGGGAAAACCCTGCGTTGCCGCTCTCATGGACTTCTCCGTCTTCGGGGGCTCCATGGGGATTGCGGTGGGCGAGCTCTTCCGGCGCGCCTGCGCACGCAGCGTGGAGCGCGGATATCCCCTTCTGGCCGTGGCCTGTTCCGGCGGAGCGCGTGTCCAGGAGGGGACCCCGGCACTGCTGCAGATGGCCCGGGTCATGTTCGCCCTCGCCCAACTGTCCGAGGCGCGCCTGCCCTTCATATCCCTGCTCTGCGATCCCACCTCTGGGGGCGTGGCGGCGAGCTTCGCCACCGCGGCGGACGTGATCCTGGCGGAACCCGGAGCGCTCATATGCTTCAGCGGACCCAGGGTGGTGGAGCAGACGCTGGGCATCAAGCCGCGCCCTGATTTCTCCCGCGCCGAGTCCCTCCTGGAGAGAGGGCTGGTGGACATGGTGGTGCCCCGCCGGCGACAGCGCGAGGTGATCGGGGGCCTGCTGGCATTTTTCGAAAGGAGGTGAGAGCGGCAGAGCAAGACGTGTGCCCGGCCCCCATGCGGACCGGCAGCGCGGGCGGCGAGGAAAGTGGGGAAGAGCCGTAGATCCCGCTCCCTCCCTTTTGCGGAGCTGCCCCGCCCCCCCATGGCGGCGCACTCGCCAGGCCTCCTGCCGGGGACGGTGACGGATGAAAACGGCACCGGGGCATGAAAGGCACCCGGAGAGCGTTCCGTCGAGAGCGGCGGATGACAAAGGCGATCGGGAGAAAGGGATGCGTCCGCCGCTCGAGATCCATGGCTCCGGCGAGATCCCCGGAATCGGCGTATCCGGCCGGTGGGATAAATCCCTCTCGACGGGTGCGGACGGGGCACGGGCGAGAGCGCACGGGACGGATGTATCCCGGATGAAACGCACCGGTCCCGGCGAGCGGCCAAAGAGATGACCGGGCGAAGACGCATGGGACGGACATGACGCGGACGAGACCGCTGCAGGAAAGGGACGAGACGATGGCGGCCGGGTCCGGATCGAGCCCGGCAAGCTCATAGCAGGGAGGTGGAAAGATGGACGAAAAAGAGGTGTTCCGGAGGGTAAGGGAGATGCTCGCGGGAAGGCAGGCCGTACCCGCGGAAGAGATCGCCTGGGACACGCGCCTGAAAGAGGACCTCGAGGTGGACTCCCTCGACCTGGTGGAGCTTTCCATGCTGGTGGAGGAGGAGTACGGCATCGAGCTCTTCGACGAGCAGATCGGCGCCGTGAGCACGGTGGGAGACGTGGTGCGCCTGATCCTGGATAACGTATCCGCGCGGGACTGAGGTCATCCCCAGCAGGCGGGCGAGCGGCTCGGCGGCGCGGGATGTCCCCGCCGCCCGCCGCTCTCCCACGGACCTCTCGCGTACGGCCCTCCGCCGGGATGGAAGAGTACGGGACGGGGTCGAAATGCGTCCCCGTCTTCCCGGCCCGTGGGAGGTTGGGACAACGACGGGACAACGGAGTGAAGGGAGAGAAGGTGAGGCGCATTCCAGCGCGGTGAGGGCGATATCGCGGGAGCACGGGTCTTTGGCGAGCGCGTGGAAGAAGGTGAGACGTATCCCTGCCCGGTGAGGGGAGGGGTATCCGAGAGAAGGGAAGGAAGATGAGACGCAGGGTGGTGATAACCGGACTGGGACCGGTCACCTCGCTGGGCATAGGAACGGAGGCTTTCTGGGCAGCCCTCAAGGAGGGGCGTTCGGGCATAGCGCCCATCTCCTCCTTCGATCCCGACGGGCTACCCAGCCGTATCGCCGGCGAGGTGTCCTCCCTCGAGATGAACGAATACATGGACGCCAGGGCGGCCCAGCGCATGGACCGCTTCTGTCACTTCGCGGTGGCCGGCGCACGCCTCGCCCTGGAGGACGCGGGACTCACGGCGGGGAAGGAGCTGGAGTGCGCGGGAGTGGAGCCCTCGCGTGCGGCCATCATCGTGGGCTCGGGAATCGGGGGCATGTCCACCTTGGAAAGCCAACACCGGGTGCTGATGGAGCGCGGGCACGCGCGGGTAAGCCCCTTCACCATACCCATGATCATCCCCAACATGGCGGCGGGAATCCTCGCCATCATGCTGGGATTCACGGGACCCAACCTATGCACGGTCACCGCCTGTGCCGCCGGGGCCCACGCCATCGGCATGGCTTTCCAGCTCATCGCCGGCGGAACGGCCGACCTGTGCCTGGCGGGAGGATCCGAGGCCAGCATCACGCCGCTCTCCGTCGCCGGTTTCTGCTCCATGCGCGCCCTTTCCACGCGCAACCAGGAACCGGAGAAGGCCAGCAGGCCTTTTGATGCCCACCGCGACGGCTTCGTCATCGCCGAGGGAGCGGGGTTGCTGGTGCTGGAGAGCCTGGAGGGAGCCCTGGCCAGAGGGGCGAGGATCTACTGCGAGCTGGCGGGCTTCGGCATGAGCTGCGATGCCCACCATATCACCGCCCCGGACCCGGAATCGCGAGGCGCGGCCCGGTGCATGCAGGAAGCCATGCGCTCCGCGGGCCTGGATCCCGGAGATATAGGCTATATCAACGCCCACGGCACCTCCACTCCCTACAACGACCGCAGCGAGACCCTGGCCATCAAGAAAGCGCTGGGGGAACATGCCTACTCGGTCCCGGTCTCCTCCACCAAGTCCATGACCGGGCATCTGCTGGGAGCGGCTGGCGGCGTGGAGGCCATCGCCACGGCGCTGGTCCTGCACGAGGGGGTGATCCCTCCCACCATCAACCTGGAGACGCCGGACCCGGAATGTGACCTCGATTACGTACCCGGCGAGGCGCGCGAGGTGGAGGTGGGAGCGGCGCTGAGCAACTCCTTCGGATTCGGCGGACACAACGCCTGCCTGGCCTTCAAGGCCATGGGGTCAGCCCCGGACATGGGACATCTCTCGCCCACCACCGGCACCGGTCGGGGCCTATAGCTCCGATCCCGTGAGGGATCGCGGCTTCCATTGCAGTTGCGGCCTTGTCTGCAAGGTCGGAGGCTTCGAACCTGACCCCCTTCAAACCTCGTGTCTTGACAAGTACTGCCGAATAAAAATGATATGCGTGCATGCCCCGGAGGGTTTGCCCAGCATCGAGGTAAGGCGACCCCCCTTGAAGCTGAAAACGTGATCTCTTTATAGGAACCTTTGGCCACACTCGCGCGCGGGAAGCTCTCGGTTCTCGAAGAATGAAGCTGTGCCCCCGCTCTTTATCAGTTTCAATGCTCTACGCCACCACCTTTTTCCCGAGTTAAAGGTCCTCCTGATGTGTTAGGATGAGAGCCGACGAAAAAGAACCGGTTGTGCGAATGAAAAGAGATGCTATGAGCTTTTGAATCCATCGTCGTCCTGGCCCTTGTGGCTGCAGGATGCCGCTGACACACCCGCAAGAAGTCATGTAGAGAACGTTTCTATCCGTTTCCGCAGCAAGGAGGTTTTCCGCATTGGATATTCCACGGATCTTCGAGATCGCCGAAAGCGCTCACCGCATCCATAACCCGTTCACGCCCGAAAAGCTCGCCACCCTCGGCGCGGCGCTGCGCCTGGAAAGGGGGACCCGAGTGCTCGACCTCGGCAGCGGTTCGGGAGAGATGCTGTGCACCTGGGCCCGCGATCACGGAGTCGTCGGAACCGGCATCGACATGAGCCGGTTGTTCACCGAGCAAGCGAGGCTCCGCGCGGAAGAGCTCGGTGTCGCCGATCGGGTCAAGTTCATCCATGACGATGCCGCAGGCTACGTCTCCGCGGAAAAGGTCGATGTGGCAGCCTGTCTCGGCGCCACGTGGATCGCCGGGGGAGTGGCCGGCACCATCGAGCTCCTGGCGCAGAGCCTTCGCTCCGGAGGGATCATCCTCATCGGCGAGCCCTACTGGCGCCAGTTACCGCCCACGGAAGATGTCGCCAGAGAGTGTGATGCCGGCTCGATCTCCGACTTTCTCACCCTTCCGGGACTTCTCGCGTCTTTCGGCCGCCTCGACTACGACGTCGTGGAGATGGTCCTGGCGGACCAGGACAGCTGGGACAGATACGAGGCGGCCCAATGGCTCACCATGCGCCGATGGCCTGAAGCCAATCCCGACGACGAGTTCGCGAAAGAGGTTCGAGCCAAACTGGACACGGAACCCGAGCGCTACGCCGCCTACACGCGTGAATACCTGGGCTGGGGCGTCTTCGCGCTGATGAAGCGGTGAGTGGGGTCAGATCTTCGTGTGGGGAAAACCGGCGGTCGTATCTTCGTTTTCCGTCAAGCTCTCAGCTCGATCTAGTTCTTGGCGTTCAAGGGTTCGCTGCTTCGACATTCGGAATTCTCAGGGGCCTTCGCTCATCGGGGCGAGGATATGGACGAGTTATAGGCCATCGGGACTTTGATAAAGTCGTCCGGCACAATCATGGTGCTGACCTGTTTTAAGAAGCTACGATAGGTCGCCTGGGTCGAAGATCGAAGATGTGACCCCATTCCAGCGATACACGTGGCGGCGCGGGGCAGCGCGCGCCGCCGGCAAGCCGCGCGGCTTCCGAGGTGCCACATCGACGGAAGCCGGGATAAGGAGGGAAACATGGCACCGGAAGAAGAGGCCAGGGGCAGACGATACGTGGTCGTCGAGGAGGGCGTCATCCGCCCCACCGACCCCAAACCCTACCGGGTCGTGCCCAGGCTGCCCGGCGACTACCCGCAGGTCCCCAAGGTATACCTCGACGCCGCCCAGGCGCTCTCCAGCCCCCTGCTCTCCAACCCGCCACTATGCGACGAACTGCTGGCCTTCGTCCAGCACCTGTGGACGGAGGAGGAAGCCTCTCTGGTCCGCCACCTGCATCCCTTCCGGGGAAGGAGCTGCGCCGAGCTGGCCAGGGCCGAGGGAAGGCCGGTGGCCGAGGTGGAGGGCATCCTGCACCGCCTGGAGACGGAGAAGAGGTCCATAGGGAGCAGCGGAAGCGGGGCCAGGAGGCGCTACCGGTTGAAGCGCATCCTGGGCCAGATCTTCGAGGAGACCCTCATGGGGCACGACCCGGAGAACCTGAGCGACTGGCACAAGCGTTTCATCGTGCTCTGGGAGGACCTCTTCATGACCGGCTGGATGCTCGATTACCAGCGGGCCTACAAGATGGACTCGTCGCGGGTGGTGCCGCTGAGCGAGACCATCCAGGCCATCCAGTCGGCGATGCCTTACGACAAGCTCGAGACGATCATGGAGCGCTACGACAGGTTCGCGGTCACCAACTGCCAATGCCGCATGTCGGCGCAGGTGCTGGGAAAGGGCTGCGGTAAGCCCATCTCCAACTGCCTGGTGATGGGAGAATGGGTGGATAAACGGGTGAACGACGGCTGGTACCGGGAAGTGAGCCGCAAGGACGCACTGGAGATAAAGGCCGAGGCCGCCGCGAACGGGCTGGTGAGCTGGGTGATAAACATCCAGGACGGGAAGGGGCAGGCCTCCTGTTCCTGCTGCGCCTGCTGCTGCTACAGCTTCCGGCTGGTGACGGAGTTCGCCTGCCCGAGCGTCATCGCCCCGCCCCATTTCATCCCTTCCGTCGACGCCTCGCGGTGCACCTTCTGCGGCAAATGCGCCAAGGCCTGTCCCATCGCAGCCCTCACCGTGGACACCAAGGCCAAGGAGCACCGCCGCCTGCCGGAGCGCTGTATCGGCTGCGGGCTGTGCGCGGTGACGTGCGCCAAGGCGAAGGCGGTGACCATGGTGCCGGCCCCCGATCACCGGCGGCCGCCCAGGAATATGTTCTCGCTGATCGCGGGGCAGGCGCCCGGCATGCTCAAGTCCGCCTGGCAGGTCTCGAGAAAGTACCGGCGCGGAGTGCTCCCCTGAGGGAGGGCCCTTCCCCGCCAGCGAGCTCCGTCGAGAACTTGCGCCGGCTGACGCGCCTAGCGAGCGGGAAGCGCACCTGTTTTTCCGCCCCTAGAAGCGTCGGGGCCGGACCGTGTTCCTTGCGCCTTCACTTTCCTTGCTGAATGTACGCAGGGCTCGCTGATCGCTTGTCGCTTGTCACATCATCGGACCGCGTCCCTTGCACCTTCGCTTTCCTCTCCGAAAGCGTTAATCTTGACATGCGGGCGCGAGCTTCCCGTCCGCGGCTGTCGCCCGGGAGGGGTAACCGGGATAGGGAGGGAGATGATGACAAACGCGAAAAAGCTGGCAGGCCTGTCGGCGCTGGCCGCGGCGGGAGCGGGGGCCTTGGTCGTCTCACGCATGAAGCCCTCCACGCGCGCCTACATCAGGTCGGTGGGGTGGCACCGGCCCGACCTCTGGCTGCACGGCCTGTTCTACTTCGGCCACACCCTGCAGTACATCCGCATTGGCAGGTGGGCCACGGGCTTCGCCCACCGCATACCGGGCCACGTAAGGAGGCACTACGCCGAAACCTACCACGGCAAGCTGGTGCCCCTGGAGGAGGCCCAGAAACTGGTAACCGTCTCCGAGGAAATCGAGCTGCGCGACCTGGAGAAGGTGATCCCCTTCAGCATGTGTAGAGACATCGTGCTGGAGAACCCCGACGCCATCCTGGCATGCAAGTGCGTATGCCGCATGACCTCTCCCAATCACTGCCAGCCCGATGAGGTGTGCCTGGTCATCGGGGAGCCCTACGTCAGCTATATCCTCGACCACCAGCCCGAGTTCTGCCGGAGGGTCACGGCGGAGGAAGCGGTGAAGATACTGCGCCAGACGGACGAGGCCGGCTGCCTGCACGCCGCCTTCTTCAAGAACGTGACCCGGGGCCGCTTCTACGCCATCTGCAACTGCTGCCCGTGCTGCTGCGTGGCGCTGAAGTCGCACCGCTTCCACGGCGTGCCCTTCTACGGCCACTCCGGGCTGGAGCCCTCGTTTTCCGATGCCTGTAACGGCTGCCGCAAGTGCGTCGAGGCCTGTCTCTTCGAAGCCCTCACCCCCGGCGGCAAGCGCCGACCCCCCGTCCTGGATCGGGAAGCCTGCATGGGCTGCGGAGCCTGCCGTGCCGCCTGCCCCCAGGGGGCCGTCACCCTGGTGGAGGCCACGAGCCGTCCCGCTCCCCTCCGCCTGGACGAGCTGCTGGAGAGGCGCCACTGACCTCATCCGGATCGGCCCGCGCGAGCGGGGGCTGTGCACCCCCGCCTCTTTTTCCTTGCCTGCGCCGCCGCGCCGCCGGCAAGTCGTACGGCCGCCAGGCAGTCTAGTAAAATGATTGCGAATCCGTTCCAAGGAGTTGTGATGGCCGGTGAGGATCGAAGACCGCATGGAAAGATTCCTGCAGGCTTTCGATGAGCTCCTGCGCGCCTCCCGGTCCGCCCTGGCATTCACCGGGGCCGGGGTCTCGGAGGAGAGCGGCATCCCCACCTTCCGCGGCAGCGGAGGGCTCTGGGAGGAGTATCCCCCCGCCATCTACGGGAACCTGCCCGGCCTGGCCATGGTCTTTCTCCTGCGCCGCCGCAGGCTGGCCGGCTTCGCCGCCGGGGTCGTCTCCGCCCTGGCGGAGGCGGAGCCCAACCCCTGCCATAGAGCCCTGGCGGCACTGGAGAAGGAAGGACTGCTGCTGGGGGTGGTCACCCAGAACATCGACGGCCTGCATACCCTGGCCGGCAGCGGCAGGGTGCTGGAGCTCCACGGCAGCGCCTACCGTCTGCGCTGCCTGCGCTGCCGCGCCACCTACGGGGTCGCGAGGGAAATACTGGAAGAGGTGGTGGAACGACTGAGGCGCCCCCGCGCCACCCGCCGGGACCTCCTCGGCGCCCTGCGCCGCTACGCGCCCCCCTGTGCGGCTTGCGGTGGCAGGACCCGCCCCGACGTCGTCTTCTTCGGCGAAAGCCTGCCGCCCGGTGTGCTGGACGAGGCGCTGGAGCTGGCCTCGCGCTGCGACCTCCTCCTCGCACTGGGCACATCCTCGCTGGTGTATCCCGCGGCCATGGTGCCGCGCGCGGCCCTGGACGCCGGCGCCCGCCTGGTGGAGATAAACCCCCACCCCACCGTCCTCACCCCATCGGCCGAATTGCGCATCCCCCTTCCCGCCGGCGAGTTCTTCGCTTCCTACCTGGAGCATGCGGGCCGGGAGTGATTGGGGTCATATCTTCGATCTTCAACGAGGGTTTGCCCGTGCGAGTTCAGGCGCGCTGCCGGGGCGAAACGGGCTTCTCCGCTCAGTTGCGCGAGCACATGTTACGCGGGCCAAAGTTCGAAGCCCCCGTAAGCGAAAACGGATCGTAGATCGAAGATCTGACCCCAATAATTGCTCGCTTCACAGGTCATGATCGCGTAGCCAGTCCAGTATCCTGTCGGCGACGTCCTTCCAGCCTCTTTCCAGCATCATGTCGTGGGCTATGCGCGGGAATACCTCCGCGCGCAGCCCGTAAGCGGACGCCGTGTCCTCCTCTTCCGCGACGGTGAAGATGTTGTCTCCCTCGGCGGCGAGCAGCAGCATGGGCGTCTTTTTTACCCGCTTCGGATGCGGAAGGTCGAGCAACAGCATGTCCAGCACGGAGAGGAACGACTCGTTCTGAAGCCTTGCATGGCACCGCGCCACCTTTTCCTCCTCGACATCCGGGGAGAAGAACATCTCCCTCACCAGCTCGGGGGTGGAGACGGCTTGATAGGGTTTGAGCGTGGCCAGGAACTTGAGAAAAAGCGCCGGGTGCCGGCGGGCGACCCGCATCACGAACCCGGCGATGCCCTTCCTGGGCACGGGCGCCAGCAGGACGGCGGCCGGCGCATCGTGCGTCTCGAGATATTTCTGGACCACGTGCCCGCCCATGGAGTGACCCACCAGGACGGGGGGCGTTCTCATCTCCCCTACCACCCAGGCGACGTCGTTCACATAGTCCCCGATCCGCGCCCAGAACAGGCGCTCATGCCCTTCGCTGTTGCCGTGGCCGCGCAGGCTCACGGCATGGCAGACGTACCCGTGATGGGAGAAATAGGGCAGGAAGGTCTCCTCCCAGCACCAGGCCCCGTGCCAGGCCCCGTGGATGAAGAGGACCGGCGTCGGGCGTGCCTCGCCCTTGGGCTCCCTGGTAAGTAATTCCAGCTTCATGTCCGCTACCCCCTCCTGATCGATCCCGAATGAATCACGGTTATTCTATCAATTTGTTGGGGGTCGTAGCTTCACCTGTAGGGTCACGTCTTCGATCTTCGATGCGGAGAAAACCGGCGGTCGTATCTTCGTTTTCCGTCAAGCTCTCAGCTCGATCTAGTTCTTGGCGTTCAAGGGTTCGCTGCTTCGACATTCGGAATTCTCAGGGGCCTTCGCTCATCGGGGCGAGGATATGGACGAGTTATAGGCCATCGGGACTTTGATAAAGTCGTCCGGCACAATCATGGTGCTGACCTGTTTTAAGAAGCTACGATAGGTCGCCTGGGTCGAAGATCGAAGATGTGACCCCATTCTTAGCGTCATCTGGAGTAATATGGAGTGGGCTGGTGCAAACTTGGTGCGATCCCGTCCCGAGAAGCTGTGACAGGTCGCCAGGATCGAAGATCGAAGATGTGACCCCATGCGATGAACATGCGCGCGGAAGAAATAATGAAAAGGCTTGAGGCTGTCGTGGGGCCGGAATACGTCTCCGTTAATCCGGCGGTGCTGGACGGCTATGCCTTCCAGAGCTTCGGCAACCTGGATCCGACATGCCCGTGGATATCCCGCCCGGTGGCGGTGGTCCTCCCCTCCTCCACCGAGGAGGTCCAAGCGGTGCTGCGCGCCTGCCGTGAGCTCGGCCTAAGGTTCAAGGCCTTCTCCACGGGATGGGGAGCGCACGGTGGTCCCGGGGGCGAAGGGGTGGTGCAGATCGACCTGCGCCGCATGGACCGCATCATCGACATCGATGAGAGGAACATGGTGGCGGTGGTGGAGCCCTATGTTATCTGCGCCCAGCTTCAAGCGGAGGCGATGAAGCGCGGCCTCAACCTGCACATCATCGGAGCCGGTTGCGGGACCTCCCCCCTGGCGAGCTGCACCTCCATGGACGGCACGGGTTGGACAGGCCTGAGCACTGGATATAACTGCCGCAACGTCCTCGGGGCGGAGTGGGTGCTCCCGGACGGGCAGGTGCTGCAGCTCGGCAGCGCGGGAAGCGGCAGCGGCTGGTTCTGCGGGGACGGCCCCGGGCCCTCCTTGCGGGGCGTCATGCGAGGTCTATTCGGCGCACGCAGTGCCCTGGGAGTGTTTACCAAATGCGCCGTGAAGCTCTATCCCTGGCCGGGCGATCCGTGCCCCGAGGTTCGCGGCACCCTGCTGGACCTGGAGACGTGCATACCGGAGAACTTCAGGGTCTACATGTGCCTCTTTCCATCCTTCGAGTCTTATGCCGATTTCGCCTACGGGGTAGCCGACGCGGAGATCGGCTTCCTCCTCTGCAAAAACGCCTTGGGCCTCATCATCTCCATCTTCATGCCCCGCCTGCTCAAGAAAATATCCTCCGCGCCCTACCTTAAGGGCGCCTTAATGGCCGCCGAGCACGTCTTTCAGTTCATGCTCGCCTCCCACTCCCCCGGCGAGCTGGAATACCAGGAAAAGGTGGCGCGGGAGCTGGCAGAAAGGTGCGGGGGCCTGCTCCTGGACCTCGGGCTTGCGGCCGGGCTGGGCGGGGCAGTCTGGTGGGGGCTGGTTCGCGGCGCCCTCCCCCCGCTCTCCTTCCGTATGGGAGGGATGATGGGCACCTCCTTCGGGACCTGCTCGGCCTTCGATAACTGCGTCAACCAGTCCCGCGCGGGGGCGGAGCTGAAGCGGGCTTTCATCGAAAAAGGGAAGCTCTTCGACGACCTCGCCGACAACGCCTGGGGAGGCATCTACGAGGCCACCGGGCTATACGGGCACCAGGAAGAGCTCTTCCTCTTCGACCACCGTAACCCGAAACACCGCGATGGGGCGCGCGAATACTCATTGGAGGCCTGCCGTATGATGCGGGAGATGAACTTCGGGGTGGGGCTGGGGGCCTTTATGCTCGACGCCATGGAACGGGACCGGTTCTTCGGTCCCTCTACCTGGGACTACCCCTCCTGGCAGAGAAAGATAAAGGAGGCACTTGACCCCGATGGCCTGGGAGACTCCCGCTTTTACAGCGCGGAATAGGTTGATCGAAGAGCATGGGTAGATGCCGCAGGGTGCAGAAAACACAGAACAGGGAGCCAAAGATGTCCCATGTCCGGGGCTGACCCCATGTATGATGTCCTACCGGGGATGTACCGGCCGACGGTTGTGGTTGGTTCCTTTCACCTCCCCTCCGTTATCACAAGCCCTAAGCTATGGACCCGGCCTTCCGATGTCTGAAACGTGCCACAGATTTCTATGAGGAGTTAATGATTATGGGTGAAATAGAAAACGGAGAAGCCGAGATTGAGCGATGGAAAGTCGGTTGAAGTTTGGAAAGCGGCAGGAGTTCGCCGTGATCTCGAGACTGCTGAAAGAGGGCTGCGACGTATACCTGCCTCTTGTGGACGAAAGGGGAATCGATTGCGTGATCCGCAAAGACAGGGGCAGGTACCTCGATGTACAGATAAAAGCGCGGTCAGGAAACTGCCGACCCGAAAGCATCGCCGGGTTTCCCGCCTAGAAGGTCGAGGCCAGAAAGGATTACTTGCTCATTTTTTACAGCGAGGAAATGGACAAGTTCTGGGTCGTCCCCTCCACCGAGATCGTTGAGCATGCATACTCCCCAAGAAGCGGAAAACATGTGGGCGAATATTGTCTAACGCTTGCGAAACCCACAATAAAGGCATCGTATTCGACGAAAACTTAAAAATTCGTAGACGCATTTGACCTTTTGAAATAGGATGCCTTTTTGCCGCGAGACGACAGTCGGCCAAACCACGGAAATAGAGAGGGAGCGTGGCGTATGTGGCCCGAATCCAGAAACGAACCTGTCAGTCCGGCAAAGTGATATGTGCTTTCCTTCAAAGATCAACACGGCAAGCGGAGGGAAAAGGTTGCCGGAAAGAGACGCATGGATGCCGAGATGCTAAACGGAGAACGCTCGAAGAGTGATCGCCGGAAACCGTGGTGAGGAAAAAGAGAATCCGAGCTCTGTGGAAACTCATTATGGTAAACAGAGTTTTGTGCGTATTTTTTGCGGGGTGACTTTTTGGCATCCTAAACGAAAGACCAAGCCGGGAAACATGTCCCTTGACCTGGTCTTTTGCTGGTGGCGAGAGAGGGATTTGAACCCCCGACGCCAGGATTTTCAGTCCTGCGCTCTACCAACTGAGCTATCTCGCCGTATATCTCAACTCCCCGGGGGGAGTCATCCCTGGCGGAACCGACGGGATTTGAACCCGCGATCTCCGGCTTGACAGGCCGGCGTGTTAACCTGGCTACACCACGGCTCCGCGTAGATCCCGCGGGGGCGCATCAGCCCCTGCGAAATATATTATAGTAACTTTCAAGCGTGAACAATCACGCATTCTTCCTGGTGCCCCCAGCGGAATTCGAATCCGCGTCACCGCCTTGAAAGGGCGATATCCTAGGCCTCTAGACGATGGGGGCACGTCCTCACGTCGCCTTGCCCTCCCGGGTGCGGCGCCTGTGTTAATAATACCATTGATGCGCCGCGCGGCCCTGATCCGGGCCATAAAGATTTAAGCATCTCTCCCGCCCCATATCAATCCCCTGCGAGCGCTCACTTCATCCTTGCCCCCCGGCGTCCGGCCGATATCCGCCTCGAACGCCGATCCCTGCACCGCCACCCCCGTGCGTTCAACGGCGGTGCTCGGCACGCCTGTGCAGATTCGAGGATCGGACGCATCCGGGTGGGCATGAGCGCGTTCAATGGAGATGCACGGCACGCCGATAAAGCTATGGGGGAACCCCTGCAAGGGAGCGACGCCGGGCAAGCATGGAAGCAGCGGGACTTCCTCAAAGATAGTGTCGGCGGTGAGTCGGTATGGTGCCGGAACCATCCGCCTGGATGAGCCCCTGAAAAGGATTTCCCCTGGAAGGGAGTACCGCCGGTCGAGCAGAAATGCGGAGCCATGGAGCAGGCCGAGGAGCGTAAAGACGAGGAACAGGCGGCCGGGGGCGCAGACGCCGAGAAACTCAAGCCGGTGGTGGACATCTTCTCGCGCCTCTCGGTGGCATGCAAGTCGCGTTCCCTGTATTCAGCCGACCACCCCGCGGCCAGGGACGCCGTGGCCCTCTTGCACGCGGTGATGGAGGACTCCCTGGTGCACCTCCCCCGCGTCAGCGTGCAGGTGGTCAAGGACAACCTGGTCTTCGAGGGGCAGGTGGTGGGGAGCGGGTCGGAGAGCCTGCGCCGCCTCGCCTCCCGCATCCGCTTCCTCAACATCCAGGAGATCTCCCTGGCGGCGGGCGCCTCCCTCGAGGAAGCGGAGGCCTTGGTGGAACTCCTGGTCACCGACCCCGAGGAGGTGGACGCGGCGGGTGGGCCGGAGGCTTTCCTCATGACCAGGGGAGCGGCGAACGTCGCGGTGGTGGAGAGCGCCTCCGCACGTGCGGAAGAGGAGGCCCCGGACTCGGCAGGCCTCCTTCCCGCCGTGGAAGCAGAGGAGGACACCAAGGCCCGCGAAACCATCCCGGAGGAGGTCGAGGACCTGCTGGAACTGCTCCTCTACCCCGAGGAACTGGCGCGCAAACTCATGGGCCTGGGCGACGAGGACGGCTCACCGCTCTCCGGCGCCGAGCTTGCCGATGCCATCTTCAACTTCCTGGAGGGCGCACTGGCCATGGTGAGCAGGGACTTCCCCCAGCTGGAAGCGACATGCCTGCGCAGCGTGGCGGAATCCATCCTCTTCCTGCGCGCCGAGGTGCGCAACCTCCTCCTGGTGAGAAACATGTTGCCCCGGCTGAGCGCGAAAAGCACCAGCTCGGCGGTGCTGTTGCAGTTCAGTCCCCAGGAGATAGCCGATCTCCTCAGCCACTTCTTCCCCTCCGTCCCGGAGCTTACCCCCCGGGCCGGCGCCATCCTCAGGGCGGCGGGATTCCGCGAAAGCGAGGTACGGAAGGCGCTGCGCCTGCTGCACGAACGGCTGGTGGACCTCGGACAAGTGCCGGCTGAGCTATTGCCATCCCTCCCGGGAGAAAAAGGCGAGGAAGGGGAGGAGACGCGCCTACGGCTCCCCCAGCTCGACGAGATGCAATCCATCCTCGGCGAATACAGAGAGGAAGAGCTGGAACAGATACAAGCCATCTCGCGCTTCGATCCCACGGCGGAGATGGCGCAGGAGACCACCCCCATGCTCATCGACCTCCTGCGCCGAGGGGGCAGCCTCCTTAACCCGGGCAAGGCGGTGGAGCTGCTGCAGCAGAACTTCTGGTCCCTGGCCATGTCGGGCAGGCTGGACCTCGCGGCCATGGCGCTCCAGGGCACCAGCGAGGTCCTGAGTCACGGCGACCCGGCGCTGGACCCCTACCGCTCAGACCTGCGGCGCATGATCGAGGAAGCGGCCGCCGAGAAGGTGATGCAGCGCGTGATCCAGCTCGCCTGCGAGAACCGCGGCGACCCCCGCTCCCTCGAGGGCCTCAAGGACTACATGGCGGTGCTGGGAGAAAAAGGGATCTCGGCCATGGTGGAGGCTCTGGGAGCGGAGGAGGACATGTCGGTGCGCAAGTTCATCATCGACACCCTCACCGCGCTGTGCCGTGACCGCGTATCCCTCCTGGGAGCCCATATCAGGGACCCACGCTGGTTCCTGGTGCGCAACCTAGTCACCGTCATGGCCCGCCTCCACAGCCAAGAGACCCTGCCTTTCCTGCGCGTCACCCTCGAGCACCCCAATCCCAAGGTGAAATACGAGACCATCCGCGCCCTGGGCCTGACCGGGGGCAGGGAGGCCTCCGACCTGCTGGTGCGGGGGCTGCGCGATCCGGACGAGAAAGCCCGCGTCCTGTGCATCCGCTGGCTGGGGCGGCTGCGGGAGACCCGGGCGGTGGGGGAACTGGTGAGCATGCTCGAGGACCGCGAGCCGGGCGCGGAGAGCCCCGCCATCAAGAAGGAGATCGTCGTCAGCCTGGGAGAGATGGAGGCGCCGGAGACCTTCGAGGTCCTGAAGAAATACCGCACCCGGCAGAAGCTGCTCAACCGTGCCGAATGGCTGGAGGTCAACCTGGCGGCGGCGGAGGCCATGGAACGCCTGACAGCGAAGTTCCCGCACCTGAGGAGGATGGCGTGAACGAGGAGACGAAACAGGAGGAAGCGGCCCGCAAGGAAGGGGTACTGGAATACTTCCATTACCGCGGGAGCCTGGAGAGGGCGCGGGAGGTATTGAGGCTCTTCCAGGCCGCGAAGAAGGCCGCTTCCATCTATCCGCCCCATCACGAGATGTGCCTGCATGCCTTCGGCGAGTTCATGCAGGGATTCCGCGATTTCCTGGCACGGCGCGAGAGCTTCTCCCTGCAAGTGGTGGGAGAGGAGTTCTTCTTCGAGGGGCGGCTCATGGCGCGGGAGAGCGTCCTCTACTATCCCCTGATCAGGGAGTTCCAGGAAAAGGGAGTCGGAGGCCTTTACATCTCCGGGGGCCTGGAGGTGCAGGAGTTCACAGACTTCCTCTACCTACTCAACCGCAGCGCCGAGGAGCTGCGCGCCAGGGGCGGCCTCAAGCGCCTCATGGAAGCCGCGGGCATCGCCAGCATAACCATCGACGATCCGGGGACCTGGAAGGAGAAACCGCCCGAGAGCGTGGAGCGCGCCACGGCGCGGGAGGAATACTACGAGGCCGTGAACGTCATCCGTGAGCTGGCCGACCAGGTGGTGAGCAACCGGCGCCTCTCCACCGGCAAGGCCAACCGCATGGTGGGGGTGATGCTGAACCGCGTGGGCGAGAACCGGTCCGCCGTCCTGGGTCTCGCCACCATCAAGAGCTACGACGAATACACCTCCTTCCACTCCGTGAACGTGCTCATCCTCTCCCTGGCGCTGGGCTCCATGCTCCCCCTCGACCGCAGCGCGCTGATGATCCTGGGCACGGGAGCCCTGCTGCATGATCTGGGAAAGATTACCATCCCACAGGGGGTGCTCACCAAGACCGGTCCCCTCACCGCGCAGGAATGGGAGATGATGCGCGACCACCCCGCCCGCGGAGCGGACATCCTGCTGGCCCAGCCGGGCGTGCATCCCCTCTCGGTGATGGTGGCCTACGAGCACCATGCTCGCTACGACCTTACGGGGTACCCCAGGATCGGCGGCAAGGAGCTCCCGGGGCTTTTCTCGCGCATCGTGCAGGTATGCGACGTCTATGACGCCATGACCACCACCAGGCCATACCAGAGGGCGCGCACACCCGACCAGGCCATGCGCGTGCTGGTCAAGGAGATGGGGGCGACCTTCGACCCCCTCCTGGTGAAGGTGTTCATCGACATGATGGGGGTATATCCCGTTGGCACCCTGGTGCGCCTGGTCACCGGCGAGACGGCGGTGGTCTACGAGGCGGTGGGAGACGACGCCGCCTGGCCGAGGGTGAAGGTGATAAGGGACGCGGAGGGGGGAGAGATCGAGCCCCGCATCATGGACCTGGCCCGCCTAGCGGAGAAGGTCGGCGAGGGCGGGCGCGCCATCCTGGAATCCCTGCACCCCGAGGACGCCGGCATCAACCCCCAGGACTATCTTTGATCAGCGGGGTCAGATCTTCATTCTTCGGTCACGCTTATCAGGGTCCGCGCCAGAGGATGCGCACGCGGGCGAATAGTACCGCGGACAACGCCACGCAGACCATGGCCAGTATCCAGGCGCCGTTATAACTTCCCGCGTGGTCGAAGATGAAGCCCGTGAGGTAAGGGCCCGCGGCTCCTCCCAGCGCCCCGCCGGTGGTCACCGCCCCGAAGATGGCCCCCATATTGGCCTTCCCGAACACCTCGGCGCAGACGGCGGGGATCACCGGGCCGTAGGCGGCGAACCCGAAGCCGAAGACGGCGGAGAAGAGCATCAGCGACCAGATATTGCGTACCAGCATCAACGTCACCAGGCCGAGGAAGAGGAAGGCCACGGAGGGATAGAGCGCCGCCTTTTTCTCCCGCGTGCGGTCCGATAGCCACCCGAAGAAGAACCTTCCCAGGATGGATGTGGCGCCGAACACCGTCACCGACCAAAGCGCCCATCCCTTGTCTATGCCGCGGTCGGTGGCGTAGGGCACCATGTGGAACTGCACGCCGTAGAGGGCGATGACGATGAGCACGAACCCCGCGAAGAGCAGCCAGAAGGAGGGGGTGGTGACGGCTTCCCGCAGGGTGAGGCCACCCGGCGCCGTCCCTGGGGCACAGCCTTCTCCCTCCGCCGACACCGGGGCCGGGAGACCTACGCCCGTCCCCAGCCCGTCCCCGTGCTCCGTTCTGTCGCCGCCCTGCGCCTCTATTTCCCCGGGCGACGGTGGAGCGAGTCCGGGCACTTCCCATTCCCCGAGCGCCGGGAGTCCGTGTCCCGGGCCTGCTCCCTCCCCCACGCCCGATGGCGTCCGTTCCCGCTCCTCGGCGGGTTGCCCGCCTCCCGCGGACATTCCCTCCTCCCATGGCGGCGCGGGCACACCGTCCCCTGCGCCGGGCTCCTCTCCCCCGCATTCTCCCGGTATCCCTCCGCGCAGGAGCAGCGCCGCCGGCACCGCGAGGGCGGCTGCGATATATCCCAGGAACTGGAAAGCGCCCCGCCATCCCCAGTGCGCCTGCACGAGACCCGTGAGGCGGGGCAGCACCATGGTGCCCACGCCGATCCCCACCGTCGCCACCCCCAGCGCCGTGCCCAGGCGGCGCCGGAACCACATGGCCACCGAGGTGTTGGAAGGCACCAGGCCGATGCCGTTCCCGCCCACGCCGAACACCACCCCGAACCAGAAGATAAGGGCGGCGAGGCTCCCGGCGCGGGAGCACATCCACAGGCCAGCGCCGGAGACCAGGGCGCCTCCGGCCATCACCCAGCGCGGCCCGTAGCGGTCCACCAGTCTCCCCGTCACGGGGGCCAGGAAGGCGTAGATCATGATGCACACCAGGAAGGGGAGGGAGACGGCCCCGCGCCCGATGCCGAGGTCATCGGCGACCTCCTTCACGAAGATCGTCTGGGTGCCGCGCACGCCGTAGTTGACGAACATCACCATGAAGGCGACGCCTACCACCACCCAGCCGTAATAGAGGCCTCTGCGGGCTCTTTCCACCCTCTCCCCTCTCATCTCGCCCGGCGCAGGCTGAAGTCGCGCAGCACCGCGGCGGCGTCCACCGCTTCCTCGGCGTCGTCGAAGATGGGGAGGCTCACGGTGCGCCGGGCGTTGTAACGCACGTCCCCCGTGGCCAGGAGGCTGAAGACCAGGGGCTTGTCGTGCTTGCGGACCAGTGCCTCGAGGTCGGGGAGGATGTTCTTGCGCAGCCCGTGGATGCCCCCCGTGCTTACCTCGCCGGAAGCCATGCGTGAGATGAGGAGCATGATCACGCCGTCGATGAAATCTTGCTCCATGAGCCGGTCCACGATATACACCCTGGCCTCCGCGTCATGCACGTCGCCGAGGTCCACGGGGTTGGTGATGTCTATGACCCCCGCCCGTAGGTGCTCCTTGATATCTGCGACCAGTGAAGAGGGCAGGGGCGGGAAGACGAAGCCTCGGCGCGCGCACTGGTCCGAGGCCAGCACCAGTATTCCCCCGGTGGGCGAGACCAGGGCGACGCGGTTGCCGCGCAAAGGAGGAAGAGAGAAGACCTTGGCATATCCTGCCAGCTCCGCCAGACGCCCCACGCGCCTGATGCCCGCCTGGCGCAGGGCTCCGTCGAGCACCGCGTCGTCGTTGGCGAGGGCTGCGGTGTGGGAGCGGGCGCTCTCCCGCGTCAGGGGCTCCACGTTCGCCTTGTAGAGGAGGACCGGCTTGTCGATACCGCGCGCCGTCTCCAGCAGCTCCCTCCCCCGCTCCACGTCCTCGAGGTACATGCAGATGACCCGGGTGGCGGGATCGCGCCCCAGGTACTGGAGGTAATCCACCTCGTCCAGGTCCGTCTTGTTCCCTATGCTCACGAACTTTGCGAAGCCGGTGTTCTCGTCCTTGAGGCGGGCGAGGAGATCGAGCCCTATGCCCCCACTCTGGGCTATTATGCTCACGCTTCCGCGCGGGAGGTCGGGGGGGATGGGCACGAAGGGCAGGCATAGCCCGGTGTGGGCGTTGATCACCGTGAGGCAGTTGGGACCGACGAAACGGATGCCGTGCCTGCGCGCCGCTGCCACCAGGGCATCGCGCAGTTCGCTCCCTCCCTCCGCGAACTCCTCGAAGCCCCCCGAGGGGATGGCGAGTCGGGTGATGCCCCTGCGGCCGCACTCCTCCACGATGCCCGGGACCGCCGGGGCGGGCACGATGACCACCCCCAGGTCCACCGGCTCCGGGAGGTCCGAGACGGAGGTATAGAGACGGTGGCCGTAGGCCTCCCCTCCTTTGGGGTTGACGCAGTAGATGCGCCCTCCGTATTCCCAGGCCATGAGGTTCTGGAGGATGTAACCGCCGAGGTTGCCGGGACGTTCGGAGACTCCGACTACGGCTACGCTCTGCGCCTCGAATATCCTTTCCATGGCGCATAAATTATAGCATCGCGGGGGACCTCCACCGCGCGGGAGGGCGGATCATGCGTGACGGCAGGCATCCGTGAGGAAGCACCCACCCTGCACCCGGCCGCAAGACCCATTCCATCGGAGTCCTGCCTCCCGGCCTCCTGAGAGTTTTCTTCCCAGATCGCGAAGATCCGCTTCGTAACCGTCGCCCGGGGGCAGCGAATGCCTTTTCCCGTTCCGGCCACGACCACCACCCCTCAGGCCGCGGGGTGTATCCGGCGCCGGGTTGCACGGGGGCCCCTGACGTCTCCTGTCCGGCCATACCGCTTTTTCGCCGCCGCTCCCGGCTATATAATGTATGTGGGCCGTTAGCTCAGTCGGTAGAGCACCGGACTTTTAATCCGGGTGTCCTGGGTTCGATTCCCAGACGGCTCACCAGTAAAAGACCAGGTCGTGGCACAGGTGACCCGGCCTGGTTTTGCTTCCATCGTGATTCTGGCACGGCAGGTGCGGGAGGTCAGGGCTTGGAGTGCCGCAAGTGCGGGGCGTGCTGCATCGCCCTCTCCATATCCTCCCTCGACAAGCCCGCGGGCGTAAGGTGCGAGCACCTGACGACGCAAAACCTATGTGGGCTATGGGGAAAGCCGGAGCGGCCCGAGGTTTGTGCCGTTTACCGGCCGGACCCCCTGTTCTGTGGCGGCTCCTTCCGGGAGGCCATGGAACTGATGCAGGCCTTGGAGGAGGGCTAGCGGCGGCACGCGGCGTCATGGGGACCGAAAGGAGCGGCCCGAGGTTTGTGCCGTTTACCGGCCGGACCCCCTGTTCTGTGGCGGCTCCTTCCGGGAGGCCATGGAACTGATGCAGGCCTTGGAGGAGGGCTAGCGGCGGCACGCGGCATTGGACGGGGGGTCAGGGCGGAGAGGTTCGAGGGGTGGTCCGACTACCGGACGGATAAGTGGGGCGCCGCTTGCCGCCTCATGGCGGACAAGATATCGATACGAACCTTTCGGAAGACGCCTGGCATGGCATCGGGTCTTCTGCGGCATCGTGCGTCTGTCAAGGCATCGTTCGAATACGGCAGAAGAAGCGCGGCACGATGCCGGTCTTCATACAGCGCCAAGCAGCGGACACGATGCAGATATGTCCCATGTCCGGGGCTGACCCCATTGTCCCGCTTTCGGTGGATATGAATCTCTGTCTGTATTATCCTGGTGATACCGTAGCATAGTGACAGCTCCGCTCATAACCTCGATACACTACCGCAACGCCGCAGCACCGACGCCGGAGACATATCCACCCGCCCCGGGGCGGGACGTTAGGAAGGGAGGGTGAGCATGAGCGTCACGGCCGAAAAGAGCCTCTCCGGCCTCTTGAGGGCGCTGCCGCCGCTGCTGCGCATGGAGGAGACCAGGGGCCTGGGGCGCACCTTCAAGCAGCAGTGGGGAGGAGGGCGCAACACCTGGCTCATCGTATGGAAGATCCTCTCAGGCGGCCAGGGGCTCCTGAAGAACCTGCGAGACCTGGGTAAGGTGAAGGTGGGCAAGGTCGTCCCCAACTGGTCCCTGGGCATGTGGGAGGTGTTCGGCGACCGCGAAGCCGTGGTGGACGGCGAGCAACGGTATACCTACCGCGAGCTCAAGGACCGCGTGCTCAGGCTCGCCAACGCCCTGCAGGCGCTGGGGGTCAAGCCCAGAGACCGCGTGGCGGTGATGATCCATAACGGCGCCCCCTTCCTGGAGATCCTCAACGCCACCAGCCTCATCGGCGCCCCCATGCCCTTCGTGAACTGGCACCTCAAGGGCGAGGAGCTGCTCAAGACCATCAACCTCAGGAAACCCCGGGCGTTCATCTTCGACGCCGATTTCCTGCCCGAGGTCATGGGCATCCGCGAGGGCCTGGAGGGGGTAGAGCACCTGGTGGTCATCGGGGGCGAGGCGCTGCCGGATACGCGCTCCTACGACACGCTCATCGCCGGCTATCCCGCCACGCGTCCGGAGATGAACTTCCTTGCCTCCCTCAACCCCTACACCGGGGGCACTACCGGCATCCCCAAGAGCTCCAACCTCTACGACAGCCTGAGCTTCGCCCTCTCCGACCTGGCGGAGGCGCCGCGCGAGACCTTCGAGAACTTCCTCCCCTATACCTCGCGCGCCTTAAGCTATTTCTATTGGTTCGGTGGAGACCGTATATGCGACCCCGTCTCCAGGAACATCCGCACCCTCATCGCCACCCCCGTCTACCACGCCGGCACCGCCGCAGGATGGGCTCCCTGCTTCCTGCTGGGAGCCACCGGGGTCTTCATGCGCAGGTTCGACGCCGAGGAGTGGCTGCGCCTCATCGACACGGAGCGCATCAACTGGGCCTTCGTCGCCCCCACCATCCTCCAGAGGGTCCTCGCCCTGCCGGACGAGGTGAGGAGGAAATACGACCTCTCGCACATGCGCTCCCTCATCTGCGCCGCCGCCCCCTGCCCCCCGCAGGTAAAACGGGACATAAACGCCCTGTTCATGCAACAGGGAGCGCCGGGGCCCGTGTTCAGCGAGTACTACGGGAGCTCGGAGACGGCCATCATCACCATCCTGTTACCCCAGGACTACGAGGAGAAGCCGCAGCGCATCAACAGCGTGGGCAAGGCGCGCTGTGGTGACCTGGGCATCTATATCGAGGAGGAAGGCAGGTGGGCGAAGCCCCAGGAGGTGGGCAAGGTGATGGGGCGCACCGCATCCACCCTCACCCTGCGCTATCCAGGCTCCGAGGAGAAGCTGCACGAATCCTTACGCATCATCGATGGAAAGGAATGGTACGACGACGGGCTGCTCGGGTACCTGGACAAGGACGGTTTTCTCTACCTCACGGGCAGGCTCAAGGAGATGATCATCACCGGCGGGGTGAACATCTATCCCCTGGAGATAGAGGGGGTGATCCTGCGTTACCCCGCCGTCTTCGACGCCGCGGTGGTGAGTATGCCACACCCCGACCTGGGCGAGGTAGCGGTAGCCTGTGTGCAGCTGCACGAGGGGGCGGAGGCGAGTGAGGAGGAGATCCTGGCTTTCTGCCGCGAGTATGGCCTGCACGGCTACCTGCTCCCGGCCAAGGTGGAGATACTGGAGGAGCTCCCGCGACACATCGACGGCAAGATCATCAAGCGGGAGCTGGAAAAACGCTACTGGAAGGACGTGGAAAGAAAGGGCTGAGAGAAAAGGGGGAGGTTACATGGAGCTCAGGGAAGTGGTGGTGGTTGAGGCGGTGCGCACGCCCACCGGCAGATCCGGCTGGGCGGGGGCGGCGAAGGGCGGGGCGTTCTCCAACGTTTCGGCCCAACACCTGCTGGCGACCGCCCTGCGCGGGCTGGTGGACCGCGTGAAGGAAAGGGCCCCGGGCTTCGAGGAGGCGTCCATCGAGGACGTGGCGGTGGGCTGCCTGAGCCAGATCGGCGAGCAGGGCCTCAACGTGGGCCGTATCGGGGTACTCGCCGCCGACCTCCCGGAGGAGGTGGCGGGATGGACCTGCAACCGCTACTGCAACGCGGGACTGCAGGCCATCAACTCCCAGGCCCACGCCCTCATGTGCGGCGCGGGGGACATCGCCATCGCCGCCGGCGTGGAGAGCATGAGCCATTACGGCATGGGCTCGGACTTCCAGGTGGCGCTGCAGGCAGGCCTCCCGGTTTCCATCCACCCCCGGGCAATGGAAAGGGCCGCCCTCGCTCCCATGGGCGTAAGCGCCCAGATGCTCGCCGACCGCTACGACCTGAAACGCGAGGATATGGACCGCTTCGCCCTCTGGAGCCACCAGAAGGCGGTGCTGGCCATGCGCGACGTGGAGGAATACCGCAAGCGCGTGGTGCCGGTGGAGGTGGAGGGCGAGGATGGCGAGAAGAGGCTGGTGGAGTTCGACGAGCCTCCTCGCGCCCAGGCGGTGGACGACCCAGAGGCGGCGCTGGAGAAGATACGCTCCCTGCCGCCGCGCTTCCGCGACGACGGCACGGTCACCGCGGCGACATCGTCGGCCATCGTGGACGGGGCGGCGGCCACCATGCTCATGACCGCCGAGAAGGCCGAGGAGTTGGGGCTCGAGCCCATGGCCCGCATCGTCTCCACCGCCGTGGCCGGGTCGGAGCCCCTGATCATGCTTCTCGGCCCGGTCCCCGCCATGCGCAAAGCCCTGGAGAGGGCGGGCATCACCATGGAGGACGTGGGCGTCTTCGAGCCCAACGAGGCCTTCGTCTCCCCCGTGCTGGCCTTCTGCATAGAGTTCGGACTGGAGTTCGACGACCCGCGCATCAACCCCACCGGAGGGGCCTGCGCCATCGGGCACCCCATCGGGTGCACGGGGGTGCTCTACTTCACGGAGATGGTACACTACATGCGCCGGCATGGGGCGAGATACGGCCTCCAGACCCTCTGCGGAGGCGGCGGGGTGGGCATCGCCACGGTGGTGGAGAGGCCGTGAAAGGCGGTGCAACGGTCGCATAAGAACGATTCTCCACATAGACGGCCTTCAGTAAGGCGACCAGGGCCCAAAAACCGGGGCGGAACCGCCTCGTAAGGCATATTCTCTACCGTCGTTTTTGCATGGACTCCATGCATGGGTCGCCCATGCCGGGGAGATACAGCAACCACCGCACGGTCCGCTATCGCGGGCAAGGCGTGGGGACCTCCCGGTTCAGAGCGCGAAATGGTGGAAGGTGCAGGAAAAGACGGGTATGGTGTCCCCTCCCCCCGAGGCCACGACATAGGATCCCGCGCGGTCGGCGGGGCATACGGGTATTTCCTGTACGTAATCGGGGTAAAGGTCCGAGACCGAGGCGGGATAGGATCCGCATGAGGCGCCATAGGCGGCGGCCGCCGACTTCATGGTCCTGAGATTGGCCTGACAGACCTTGCTCTCGCTCGAATCGCGCGCGCTCAAGAACACGGGCACGGCGATGCCCACCAGGATGCCGACGATCAGGATGACGATCATCAGCTCTACGAGCGAAAAAGCGCCCTCTCTGTTCATCTGCCCATGCCGGTAGCAGGAAGCTCCTCCATCGAGTTATTGCATGTATCGGCAGCCGCGGCATGCAAATAAAGACCATCCCTGTCGACCTGTATAAACTCCCCGCAAGATCCCCTGCCGAATGCCGTCGGGATGCGCCCGGGTCCCTTTGACCATCACGGAAAAGCCATGTAAGAGCGGAGCGAGGGCGGCGTACCGCTCTCCCTTCGGCATTTGAGAGGCGGTGGCGTCCTCCCCACCCGGGTTAAACGGAGACAAAGGTGATATGATATGTCCGTTGATCGGAGCCGCCGTTTTCCTGAAGAACCCGTAAAAAGAATGTCCCATGTCCGGGGCTGACCCCATTGAGGTTGACAGGGGGCGGGGCTTGCCTTAAAATCCCCATCACTATGAACGGATCTATGCGCGACCTCCGATGGTGGTGGAGCCCCTCGTAGAGAGGGCTCCGGTCGTCGCGTACCATCACTCACACGTCAAGCAGGCCGTGAACCCTCTCTAGGGGTCACGGCCTCGGTCTTTCCCACCCTCACCAGGCCGTGTACCCGGGGTGCACGGCCTGAAATTTTATCGGGAGGTCAAGGAGGTAAAGATGGCGGACAAAAGCATCGCTCGAAACGGCAGAGTGGGCGGCAGGGGGATCTACCGCCCGAGCGAGGAGGAATTCGTGTCCCTGGCGCGGAGCCACCGCGTGGTGACGGTATCCCGGACGGTGAGCGCCGACACCGAGACGCCGGTGACGGCGTTTCTCAAGCTGGCCCGCGGAGAGCACGCCTTCCTCCTGGAGAGCGCGGAGGGGGGAGAGCGCTGGGGACGGTATTCCTTCATCGGCCGCGAACCCCAGATGGTGATGAGCTTCCGGGAGGGCGCCCTCGAGCTGCCCCGGGGAAAGGGGTCTCCGCTTGAGGGCGTCAACCCCGTCTCCTATCTCTGTGAGCTCATGGCCGGCTTCGGCTCCGCGTGGTGCGGGGAGGAACTTCCCTTCGCGGGAGGCGCGGTGGGATATCTCGCCTATGACCTCCTCCCCTACCTGGAAAACATAGAGCTGCACGCGCGAGGCGGCCTGGACGTGCCGGAGATGATGTTCATGCTCACGCGTTGCTGCGCCGCCTTCGACCATCTCACGGGGCGCCTGATCCTCCTGTGCAACGTGCATGTGGAGGAAGGAGGCCGCGACGACGTGCTGCGGGAGGAATACCGCCGGGCTATATCGGACCTGGAATCCATGGCACGGGACCTGGGCGCCGGCCCGCCGCACCGCGGCGCCGCGGAGGTCTACTTCCTCTCCGAGGAAGCGGATTTTAATGACGCGAGCTGCAACTTCTCCCGCGCCGAGTACGAGGCCGCGGTGGAGCGGGCGCGTGAATACATCCACGCCGGCGAGGCCTTCCAGGTGGTGCCCTCGCAGCGTTTCACCGTGCCCCTGCGCTGCTCCCCCTTTTCCGTCTACCGCAGCCTGAGGTCGGAGAACCCCTCCCCTTACATGTTCTTCCTCCGCTTCGGAGACCTGTACCTCATCGGCTCCTCGCCCGAGCCCATGGTCCGCCGCCGCGGAGACCGGGTGGTGATCCGCCCCATCGCCGGGACCAGGCCCAGGGGAGCGACGCCCGACGAGGACCGGAGGCTCGAGGAGGAGCTGCTGCGCGACGAGAAGGAGCAGGCAGAACACGTCATGCTCGTGGATCTCGCCCGCAACGACCTGGGTAGAGTGTGCGCCCCGGGATCGGTGCGCGTGGAGCGCATGATGGAGGTGGAGAGGTTCTCCCACGTCATGCACCTGGTGAGCGAGGTCAGCGGCCGGCTCCGTCCCGGCTGCGGCAACTTCGAGCTCCTGCGCGCCACCTTCCCGGCCGGCACCGTCTCGGGAGCGCCCAAGGTCCGCGCCTGCCAGATCATCGACGAGCTGGAAAAGGACCGGCGCGGCCCCTACGCGGGAGCGGTGGGGTACATATCCTACGGCGGAGACTTGGACACCTGCATAGCCATACGCACCATCGTGGCCAGGGGCGGCCTCGCCCACGTGCAGGCGGGAGGCGGGGTGGTGGCGGACTCCGTTCCCGCCCGGGAATACGAGGAGAGCCGCAACAAGGCCCGGGCGCTCCTCCGTGCCATACGCCTCGCGGAAGCGAGGGAGGGGGTGCTGGTATGAGCAGGGTGCTGCTGGTGGACAACTACGACTCCTTCACCTACAACCTCGCCCAAGCGCTGGAGGTTCTGGGAGCCGAGGTGGTGACGGTGCGCAACGATGCCGTTCCCGCCGGGGAGCTCCCCTCCTTCTCCCCCACCCATCTCGTCATCTCTCCCGGACCGGGGATACCCGCGGGATCGGGCGTCACCCTGGATGCGGTGCGGCTCTTCGCGGGACACATCCCGGTGCTGGGGGTCTGCCTAGGGCACCAGGCCATCGGCCAGTGCTTCGGGGCGCGCCTGGTTCGGGCTCCCCGGCCGGTCCACGGCAAGGTCTCCCTCATCGCCCACGACGGGGAGACCATCTTCCAGGGGCTGGCAAATCCCTTCCAGGCCACGCGTTACCACTCCCTGATGCTGACGGAGGTACGGCCTCCCCTTACGGTCAGCGCGCGTTCGGAAGACGGCTTGGTCATGGCGGTGAGGCATCGCGACCTCGGCATCGAGGGAGTGCAGTTCCATCCCGAATCCATCCTCACGCCGGAGGGCGGAAAGCTCCTGGCCAACTTCATCGCCATGGAGGTGAACGGAAGATGATCGCCGAGACCATCGCCAGAGTGGTGGCGGGGGAGCGCCTCAGCCGAGAAGAGGCCTATGCCGCCATGCTCCATCTCATGCGGGGAGAGGCCACCGACGCACAGATCGCAGCTCTCCTGACCGCCCTGCGCATGCGCGGAGAGTCGGCGCAGGAGCTCGCGGGCTTCGCCCGCGCCATGCGCGATTCCGCCACCGCCATAAGCCCCTCCGCGGCGCCGCTGGTGGATACCTGCGGCACCGGTGGGGATAGGCTCTGTACCTTCAACATATCCACCGCCGCCGCTCTGGTCGCCGCCGGAGCGGGGGTGTTCGTGGCCAAGCACGGGAACCGCGGCGTCTCCTCGGCCTGCGGGAGCGCGGACGTGCTGGAAGCCCTGGGCGTGAACATAGAGATGGAGCCCGGGGAGGTGCAGGAATGCATCGAGACGGTGGGGATAGGCTTCCTCTTCGCGCCCCGTTTCCACCCCGCCATGCGCCACGTCATGCGCGCCCGCCGCGAGATGGGCATACCCACCGCCTTCAACCTCCTGGGTCCGCTGGCCAATCCCGCGGGCGTGCGCTCGCAGGTCCTGGGAGTGGGGATGGAGGGCAGGGCTCCCCTGGTCGCGGAGGCCCTGGCGGAGATGGGGGCGCGAAGAGCCATGGTGGTGCGGGGCGAGGACGGTATGGACGAGCTCTCGATGACCTCCCCGAGCAGGATATGGGAGGTGAGGAACGGGGAGGTGCATGACTATGCATGTGATCCGCGCGAGCTGGGGATGGAGCCCTGCACCCTCGCTGACTTGGCGGGAGGAAGCGCTCTGGAGAACGCCCGCATCATCAGGGACGAGGTCCTGGCAGGCGTGAAGGGGCCGCGGCGCGACGCCGCGGTGCTCAACGCGGCGGCCGCCCTGGTGGTGGCAGGGAGAGCCGGGGACCTGGAGGAGGGCGTTGAGCTGGCGCGAAGGTCCATCGATTCCGGCGCGGCCCTGCAGGTGCTGGAAAAATGGATAGAGTTCGGGGAATCCCGCGCCTCTCGGGCAGAACATGCCGGCGCAGCGGGCGGGGAAGGGGGCCGGGATGTTCCTGGATAGAGCGGCCGCCCTCGCGAGGGAGCGCGTGGAGGCGGCCATGCGCCGATCCCCTCCTCGCCTCCTGCGGGAAGCCTGCGAGGAGCTGGAAAGTCCTCCCTCGCTCGCCGCGGCGGTGAGAAGGAGCGGCGGCGAGGGGGTAGGGGTCATCGCGGAGGTCAAGCGCTCCTCCCCCTCCAGGGGCTCCATCAGGCCGGGGCTGATGGTGGAGGAGCTGGTGAGGGCATACGAACGGGGCGGGGCGCGCGCCCTCTCCGTCCTCACCGAGCCCGTTTTCTTCGCGGGCAGCATGCGCGATCTGCATGAAGCGGTGCGCGCATCGAGACTTCCGGTGATGCGCAAGGATTTCATCGTACATCCATACCAGCTCCTGGAAGCCCGCGCCGCGGGGGCGAGCGCGGTGCTCCTCATCGCCGCTCTGCTGGACGAGAAAGGGCTGGCGCGCATGCTGGACGAGACCCGGCTCCTCGGGCTCGAGGCGCTGGTGGAGGTGCACGACGAGCGCGAGGCCGAACGCGCCCTGCGGGCCGGCGCGAGCATGCTGGGGATAAACAACCGCGACCTTCGTACCCTGCGCGTCGACCTGGATACCACCCGCAGGCTGGCCTCTCTGATACCCGCGGAGGCAGTGCTGGTCAGCGAGAGCGGCTATTCGCGCGCGGAGGAGTTCGCGGGCCTCGCAGAGCTGGGTGTGGACGCGGTGCTGGTGGGGGGACACCTGGCGGGCAGCGACGACCCCGAGGCCGCGCTGCGGGAGCTGGTGCGTCCCGCGCCCCCGTCCCCGTCCGACCCCTTCTCCGGAAGAGGCGGAGAGCGCCCGGGAGAGGCGGGCGCGCCAATCCGCGAGATCCGCGCTCCGGCGCGGCGGGACCATGGAGGTGAAGCGAGATGAGGGGAGACCTGATAAAGGTGTGCGGCATCACCCGCCCCGAGGACGCGCTGGCGGCTGCCGAGGCGGGCTTCCACGCCGTGGGTATGGTCTTCGCGGAGAGCCCGCGTCGCGTGGACCCGCGCATCGCGAGGAAGATCTCCTCCCTCCTCCCTCCCTCCGTGTACAGGGTGGGGGTATTTCTGGGACAGACGCACGCCGAGGTAAGGGGATTGATGGAATACTGCGGACTCGACCTGGCGCAGATCCACCGGGCGGAAGACACCGCCCTGCCCGAGCTCCTGGGGGAACGGGCGGTGGTTGCGCTGCGCCCACGCCGCCCGGAAGAGCTGGAGGACCTGGAGAGGTACCGCGGTTCGTACGCGGTGCTCATCGACGCCTGGCACCCCGAGCTAGCGGGAGGCACCGGCATACCCTGCGACTGGGAACTCGCGGCCCGGGCCGCACGCGAGGCGCGGGTCATCCTGGCCGGCGGGCTGAGTCCGGACAACGTGGCCGAGGCCATTGCCCGCGTGCGCCCTTTCGGGGTGGACGTCTCCAGCGGAGTGGAATCGTCGCCGGGCGTAAAGGACCCCCTCCGCCTCCGTCGCTTCGCACGCGCCGCCGGGGAGGCGTTCGCGACCCTGCAGGAGGAAGACCAACGGGAGAGGGAACCGAAGGGACGTGAAGGTGGTGGTGAAGGAAGGCGCGGCACCGCGCCGGACGCGAGGGGCGAGGGGCTCGCGCCCGCGAGATGAGGCCGTAGAGGAACGGAAAGAGCGGCGAAGTGGGGGTGAACTCTCAGGCCTGAGGGCGGCGGGGTCGGGCGGAACGGAAGGACATGGCGAAGAGGAGGAGGGGTTCGCGGCCCTGGGGCATAGAACCCTCGGGGCGGCGGGGTGGGGCGGAACGGAAGGACAGCGTGAAGAGGATATGAAAGGTCGTGGAAGGACGATGCAGACGGGAGAGAAAGAGAGGCATGAAGGCCTTGATTCGCGGGGGTGCTTCGGGGAGTTCGGGGGGAGGTTCGTGCCCGAGACGCTGATCGCCCCCCTGGTGGAGCTGGAAGAAGCGTACCTGCGAGCCCGGGAAGATGCCGCGTTCCAGCGCGAGCTCCACCTCTACCTACGGGATTACGCCGGCCGTCCCACCCCTCTCTACGAGGCACGGCGCCTCTCGCGAGAGCTGGGAGGAGCTACCATCTTCCTCAAACGCGAGGACCTGTGCCATACCGGATCCCATAAGATCAACAACACCCTCGGGCAGTGCCTGCTCGCCCGGCGCATGGGGAAACGACGGGTGATAGCAGAGACGGGGGCCGGCCAGCACGGGGTGGCCACCGCCACCGCCGCCGCCCTCCTCGGCCTGGAGTGCGAGGTTTTCATGGGAGAGAAGGACATGGCGCGCCAGGAGCTCAACGTCTTCCGCATGGAACTCCTGGGCGCCCGGGTGAGACCGGTGCGCGCCGGCTCGCGCACCCTCAAGGACGCGGTCAACGAGGCCCTGCGGGACTGGGTGTCCACCTCCGACCATACTCACTACTGCATGGGATCGGTGGTGGGACCTCATCCCTTCCCCTCCATGGTGCGCGACTTCCAGTGCGTGATCGGGCAGGAAGCGCGGGAGCAGCACCTGCAGCGCTGCGGCCGCCTGCCCGACTGCCTGGTGGCGTGCGTGGGCGGCGGGAGCAACTCCCTGGGCCTTTTCCATCCCTTCCTCCCCGACGGCGTGCGCATGGTGGGGGTGGAGGCGGGAGGCACCGGGTCGGGGCCGGGGAGGCACGGCAGCACCCTCTGTCTCGGCTCGCCCGGGGTGCTCCACGGCGCCCGTTCCTACCTGCTGCAGGACGAGGACGGCCAGGTGCTGGAAACACATTCCATCTCCGCGGGGCTGGATTACCCCGGCGTGGGCCCGGAGCACTCCTTTCTCAAAGAGAGGGGGCTGGCGGAATACGTGAGCGTGGACGACCGCGAAGCCCTGCGTGCCGTGGAGCTCCTCTGCCGCTGCGAGGGCATCCTGCCCGCCCTGGAGAGCGCCCATGCCGTGGCCTACGCGGCGGCGCTGGCCGCCGCCATGCCCAAGGACTCCTCGTTGGTGGTCTGCCTCTCAGGGCGCGGCGATAAAGACGTTGGCACGCTCATTACGGCGAGGGGGTGTGCGGGATGAAGCGCGTGGAGACGATGGCCGCAGTGGCATCGATCGTCAATGCCGTTCAGGGAGCAAGGGGGTACGCGGGATGAAGCGCGTGGAGGCGGCTCGCGGTTACGGCGACCGTCCGGACCGCATGTCGGACGAAGGGGTGCGCGGGATGAAGCGCGTGGAGGCGGCCTTTCGCGCCGCGCGAGGAAAGAGAGCCCTGCTCATCGGGTATGCCACGGCGGGTTTTCCGGACCTCGAGACCTCGCGCCGCATCTGCTCGTCCCTCCTCGAACACTGCGACCTCCTGGAGTTGGGCATACCCTTCTCCGACCCCGTGCTCGACGGCCCGGTGATCCAGGAATCCTCGAGCCGTGCCCTGGAAGCGGGATTCCGGGTAAGCGACGCCTTCGACCTGGCGAGGGAACTGCGTGAAAGGACGGAAAAACCCCTGCTGGCCATGACCTATTACAACCCCGTGCACCGCATGGGACACGAGGCGTTCGCGGAACGGGCCGCGCGGGCCGGGTTCGACGGCCTGCTGGTCCCGGACCTTCCCCTGGAGGAGGCGGGGGGCCTGCGGGCGGCGGCCGATTCCCGCGACCTCGCGGCCGTGCTCTTCGCCTCCATGAGCACTCCCGACGACCGCCTGCGCGACATCGCCGGGGCGACGCGCGGCTTCCTCTACTGCTTCGCGGTGAAGGGGACCACGGGCCTGCGGGAAAGTCTGTCCGCCGGGCTCGCTCCCTTCACGGCCAGGGTGCGCTCCCTCTGCGATATCCCCATCGCGCTGGGACTGGGCATCTCCAGCCCGGGGCAGTGCCGAGAGGCGGGCGAGCTGGCGGACGCGGTGGTGGTGGGAAGCGCACTGGTGAAGGCCTGCCTGGACGCCCTGGACAGCGGAGCCGACCCTGCCGCCGCCGCGGGCCGCCTGGCCGCCTCCCTGCGCGAGGCCCTGGGCTGAGAGAGGGGATGTGGACGTGCCCCGAGAGCTCAGCAGCGACAGGCGGGACAGCGCCTCCGCAGAACATCCGGGAGGGAGAACGCAAGCGCGGTCCGGGAACCCGGACGGCGCGAGCTCGCCTTGCTCCGCTCCTTCCCTCCACCTCCGCCGGCGGCACGGCAGACAGGCCGCCCGTAAGACTCCGCTCGCAATAAAGGCGTGGAAGGCGCTGCGGGGAGGGCGTGTGCCCGTGTGTTACCCGCCCGCCCCTGTGGTGCTCCCTGCCGTGGAACCGCGGGAGGTACGGAGGCTTCCTAAGAACGGCGGCCTTCGCAAGGGGCCGGCCGAGTGCCTGTGATCGGCTCGGTCCAGTGCGCGCAAGGTGCTCGGCGGCGCGGAACCCCATGGTCTCCGACGCCTGCTTCCTTTAACCGCGGCGAGCTCGATATACTGGAGGTGGCCGGCGAGGAGGGAGCCATCGGCCAACCGCTGAACATTCGCATGCGCTCGCTGGCGGGATCGGCGGCGGGCGGCTGGGAGGTCCCCCTGGACGCCTGGGCCTGGCGGCTCGACGAGCGCACCTGCGGGGGCGGCCCCTTCGTCTTCGACGACGGCTACCACAAGTTCTCCATCGCCCTCTACCTGCTGGGCGAGGCGGAAAAGGTCTTCGCCTGGATGGAGGCCCTGCCCCTGGGAGACGGGTTGTGCATGGACGCGCCGAGCATCTGCATCTGGAAGCACAAGGACGGCGCCCGTTTCGGCAGCATCGACTTCACCTGGGCCTACGACCTTTTCATCAGATCCGATTACTACTCCGCCGACGACCGCGTCGAGGTCACCGGCACCGAGGGCGTCCTGTGGGTGACGCGGGGCCACGGCAACATGCTGGACGTCCCACCCCTCCTCCTCTACCGCGAGGGGAGGCTCACCGCCTTCACCGACCTGGAGGCGGACTGGGGGGCGAGCTTCCGCGACGCCACCCGCCACCTCCTGGACGCACTGCGCGAGGGGAGCGAGGCCCACCTCACGCCGTGGGAGGGGCGCCGGGTGCTGCAGTTCGCCCTGGCGGCCATCGCCTCGGCGCGAGAGGGCGCGAGGTGCGTCCGGACGAGATAGGCTGACGCGCGCCGCGCGCGAGCGCCTTCGCGGCGGCGGGACACGAGAGGAGGGAGGGCCTTGAGCAAGACACTCTATTACCTGCTGGCCTTCGGGATGGGGCTGGTCATCGCCGCCCACCTGGCCATGAACGCCGACGTGGGCCAGAAGATCGAGAACGCCCGCGCCGCCAACGCCGCCTTCTGGACCATCGGGTCGGTGGTGGCCATCATCATCTGGCTGGCCAGCCCCGGGCGTTCCGCCATCACCAGGCTCAGGGACGTCAACCCCCTCCTCCTGCTGGCGGGGGCCATGGGGGCGGCCCTGGTGCTGGCCATCGCGGTCATCATCCCCAGGATCGGGGCGGGGCCTACCAACGTCATGCAGCTGGCGGGGCAGGTTATCGCCGGGGTCCTCATCAGCCATTTCGCCCTGTGGAGTTCCCCGGAGGCTTCCATCAGCGTCCTCAAGCTGGTGGGGGTGGCGGTGATGGTCGGCGGGGCCTACATGGCGGTGGCACTCTAGCGGGGAGGAAGAAGGCGGGCGGTGTTCAAATAATAACTAGACGGGTCCAGGTGGGCCGAGGCGCGGAGTCCCGTGCGGCGTAGGCGATCGGGCAAGGGCCGCGAGGCCGTATCGAGGGGGGAATGAACATGGAGGAGAACTCCGGGGTCGGGGGATACAGGACCTACGGCTACCGCTGGGTGGTGCTGCTGGCCTTCGGGCTGGTGCTCTGCGTACAGGCCTTCCTGTGGATCAGCTTCGCGCCCATAGAGAGCAGCGTGGAGAAGGTCTTCGGGGTGGGCTCGGGGCTGGTCCGGCTCCTGGCCTTGGTGGGGCCGTTGATGTTCGTGTTTTTAGGCTCCCTGGCGGGAGACTTGGCCGACCGGCGCGGCTTCAAGTTCACGGTGTCCCTGGGGGCAGTGGCGATCAGCCTGGCCGGGATCTTCAGGGCGGTGGTGCCGCACCTGGGCATCTCGGGGAAAGGGCAGTACTGGATAATACTGGTATGCCAGGCGGCGATCGGGGGAGGGGCGGTGTTCATCCTGGTGAACATGTCCAAGATGCCCATCAAGTGGTTCCTGGAGGAGGCGCGGGCCGCGGCCATAGGCATAGTCACCGTCTTCTTCTACCTGGGGTCCGCCGTGGGCATCCCCCTGGTGACGGCCATTGCCGGCATCCCGGAGGGCGCCACGGACCTCTCCGTGATGAGCGCAGGCGTCAACCGCGTGCTCACCGTCTTCGCCGCCGTCATGGCGGCGAGCACGGTCCTGTTCATCATCCTCGCACGCGAGGAGCCCCCCACCCCCTCCGGGCCGGTGCCGGAGGAGCAGAAGCTGGGGGTCTTCGCCGCCCTCGGGCGTTTCCTCGGCGCCCCCACCTTCCAGGCCTTGGCCCTGGTCTCGCTGATCGGCTACGGGGCCTTCGTGGGCCTCACCGTGACCATGGAGAAGATCATCGGGTACCACGGCTTCTCGTCCAGCTTCGCCTCCTTCGTCGCCAGCGCCCTCATCATCGGCGGCATCATCGGTGCCGGGATACTGCCGGGACTCTCCGAGAGGATTGGGCTCCGCAAGCCCTTTCTCATCCTCGCCGCGGCGGTGACGGTGCCCATGGGCTTCCTCATCGGTTTCGTGGGCGTGAAGGCGCTTAATCTGACGGGCGCCTTCTTCCTCGGTTTCTTCCTCCTCTCCGCCCTGCCGGTTACCTTCACCATCGTGGGGGAGATGGAGGAGATCGGACCCCTCTTCGCGGGGTCGGCGGTGGGCACGCTCATGGCCCTGGGCAACATAGGTTCCCTAGTCATACCCCTGGGGATGGAGGCGCTGAAGAGGAGCGCCGGGGAGACACCGGACTACCGCCTCTCCCTGGTGCTGCTGTTCGTGCTGGCGGTGCTGGGCATGCTGGTGGTCATCTGGCGGGTGAAGGAGACCGGCCCGCGCACCAGGAGATGAGCCCGTCCGCGTCAGTAGCGTGAACCAGTCACGGCATTATCGCGACCGCCCTTTCGACCACAGGTGAAGACAACGGCGGAAAGGCGTAAAGCCGCGGCGCAGCCCGATCCAGGCGTCGGAAAACGGGCCCGCAGGAGTTCATTCTCCGATCGGGCGAAAACCCTCGCCGGGCGCGCCGAGAAGAGATCCGCGCTCACCCTCCGAAATATTTCAGGTACTCCTCCGGGGTACGGATGAGGCGGAAGGTGGCCTGGGCCTGGGCCACCAGCGTGCCCGAGGAGTCCAGGACCTTGAGGTCCAGCGCCTTGTCCGCCCTTCCCTCCCGCCTGAACTCCTCCAGCAGGGCGGAGGCCTCTTCCTCCACCACCCGCGCCGTGCACCTCAACTCGCCGCGCGGGGGGTGCAGGTAACGGATGTTGAAGACGGTGTTCAGGACCATGACCTCGCGGGGATCCAGATAGCGCATGATGGCCATACCCCCCGCCGTCTCCGCCAGGCCGCAGATGGCGCCGGCGTGCACCAGCCCGAAGGCGTTGAGGTTGGAGGGGTTGTCCTCCATGACCAGGGTGACCCGTCCGTCCCCTTCGTCTATCTCCCGCAGGCGCATGCGCGCCTCCCGCGCGAAGGGGCAGGCCTGCTCCACCATCATCACCAGCATCTCTTTCTGCATTTACGTACTCCTCCAGTTCGCGCAACGAAGAACCTCCAGGGCATATTTTTCCCCTTCCCGGGCGGACCTAGCGTATCCCGCCGGTCGTCAAGCCGGCCCGGAGGACAGCCGGTACTGGAAGTACGCCGCCAGGATGAGCAGGTAGTAGGCGAGGTGCAGGAAGAAATCCGCCGGCTCGGTAGTGCTCATCATGCCCACGAGCCGGATATGGGCGGTGAGGATGGTCTGGACCATGATGCACACCAGGGCCAGGGAGATGAAGAGAAAGGGGCGCCCCGCCTCCCCCTTCCCGATGGTGACGGCCATGAACGCCACGATGCAGAGCGCGGCAACCTGTACCACCAGGGCGAAGATGTCGGAGATCCTCACCCCCGGAGACACGTCGCTCGCGGCCAGGGGCACGATGAGCACGAACAGGGTCACCGCCGCGAAGACCACCAGGGAGGGCAGCACGGTGGTCGATGCCGAGCGCGCGAACTCGAAGCCCTGCCTCTTGAAGCCCACATACAGGCTGCCTATCACCACCAGCACGGGGATGAAGACGAGGATGAAAAAGACGAAGATGAGGTCGGGGGAAAAGACGTCCCTGCCGGCATAGGCGTTGACCGTCTCCATGACCACGGGGATGACGTTGATGGCCACCGCCACCGTTATCCAGTACCAAAGGCGCATGGGCAGCGTACCCCGTCCCAGCCTCGGCAGCAGAAGCCCCGAGGCGCCCAGGAGTATGAAGATGAGGGCGAGGCGAGCGGAGAAAACGGGACCGCCCAGGGACTCTCCCGCCCGCATGCTCACCAGGTACATGATCGCCGCCGACGCCAGCACGGCGCTGGCGAGCGCCAGCAGGGCGCGCATCTTCCTCAAACCTCATCCTCCTCACGTTCCAGAGCCCGGGGGCAGTTACGACGTCCGTTCATCCGGCATACCGCCTCTCGTCGCTTACGACTTCATGGTCGCTGGCCTCGAGCGGCGGCGACCTCCCGGTCACCGGATCCGTCACAGGCCTGAAATTACTATCGGGAACCGAAGCGCATCACTACAGCAGGCCAGGCAAAACGCAAGGCGCAGGACAGCGCGCCAGCCTCCTCCCGGACCCGTAGGCCTTCACTAGCCAGCGGCCTCGGCGGCGACGGGCTCAGGCGAAATACTGCATGGTGCCGTCTGGGATCACCGCCACGGAGGCCTCGCCCGGGAACTCCTCCTCCAGCAGCGCGAGGGTCTCATCCCAGGTGCGGGTAACGGTAACGCACTCCGCGGGGGCGAAGAGGTCGCACATGGTCCTGTCGGGATAGCGAGAGCAGACGATGAGCCTTATTCCCTCCGGAGGCGGCCCCATGCGCATGTAGTATTCCCCGCCGTATTCCTTGCCGAAGCTCCGGATGAGGTAGTGGCATATCTGTCCCTCCGGGCTGTTGACCACGAGCACGACGGCGCCGCGGGCGTAGTTCACGCTCATCATGGACATGAGCATGCAGATGGCCATCTCGTTGTACTTGGCATAGGCGTTGGCGACCACGATGTCTTTGCCCGGTGCGGGCTTGGTGGCGTAATGCTCCCTCGCCGCCTTCACCCCTACCTCATATTCCGCCAACGGGTCCCCCACGAAGAGGTCGGTTATCTCGCCGCGGGCGTTGACGAGGGCGTCCACCTTGACCTGCAATCCCGACATCCTGGTCACCTCGGCGATCGCCGCGTACATCACGTTGCCCTCCGTCTTTCCCAGGCCCATGGTCTCCGGCCCCCGCAGGGCTACCTCGCGATGGAAAGCCTTGATGGTCTGCACCCCGCTTATGCCCGGCAGGATTATCTTCCCCCCGCCCCCGAATCCCACATGCACGTGGGGGGTGATGCATCCGATACCGATACGCAGGTCGCAGAACATGAACTCGCGGTTGATGTACACGGGAATGCCGCTGGGGCTCTCCCCCAGGTACTCGCAGTTCTCGTAGGGATTGTGGTTGTAGACCGGGAACCGCTCCACCACCTCGTCTCCCAGCTTTTTGCGGAAGCCGATGTTGTCCATGGCCCCGTGCATGCCCAGGGCGGGGATGAAGCGCACGTTGTCGTCGGGGATGCCCGCCTTCTGCAGGGCTTCCAGGATATGGGGCAGGACCACCTTGACGGGGGTGGGACGGGTCATGTCGTCGAAGACTACGGCCACCTCGCGCGCACGCGACGCCAGCTCCCGCAGGGCGGGAGAACCTATAGGCTCCTCGAAGGCCCGGGCCAGGCCTCGAGCGTCCAGGGCGGGCTTTCCGAAGCCCGGGGGCTCCAGGACCTCGACATCCCAATGGTCCGGGAAGCTCAAAGGCATGGGGCGGTTCCCGTACCACAGCATATCCGACACTTCCACCTTTTTCATGCCCGGACTCCTTTCCCCGGCGAGGGATATCCGCCGCTCACCCTATTCTCACCGCGCCGCATGCGCCCGGGCGGGCGGGCCGCCGCGGTGCCCGCTGGGCAAGGGCCTTCTCGCCGCCCGACCCCTTCCAAGTCCGCGTTCCAAAAAGAAATGCGGAGCCATTTTGCCTTGCGCCGCATGCGCCCGGGCGGGCGGGCCGCCGCGGTGCCCGCTGGGCAAGGGCCTTCTCGCCGCCCGACCCCTTCCACGTCCGCGTTCCAAAAAGAAATGCGGAGCCATTTTGCCTTGCGCCGCATGCGCCCGCGCGGGCCGGAAGGCCGCGGTCGCCATGGGTCGACACGTCAAACCCAGCGCGAGCCCTCACCTCCGCCGCGCTCCGGCGAGCGCGACTGCCTTTTCCTGCCCTCCCGCACCTGGTGGTACTCGAAGAGAATGGAGGCCAGGACCACGAGGATGCCCACTATCACCAGCGCCACCAGCAACACGGAGGTATAGCCGGCGGGCTTGGAGCGCTGGTACTGCTCGTAGATCTCGCCGCCTTGGTGCGCCGCCTCGGTCTTCTCGTGGTTGGCGATGCCCCAGAACACCGCCGCCAGGAGAACCAGCAGCGCCGCGAGGATGACGAGGCGCACGGCCAGGAAGAACCTGCTCATGGCACCATGTTACCCTATAAGGCACCGGTCTCGCATGTTTCTCTCTCGCTTACGGGCGTGGGCATGCCCGGCATCAATGGCGGAAGTGGCGCTTCCCGGTGAGCACCATCACCAGCCCGCGGCGCCTTATCTCCTCGAAGGTCTCCTCGTCCCGCATGGAGCCCCCGGGCTGGATGAAAGCCTCCACCCCCGCCTCCGCCGCCATGACCACGGAGTCGGGGAAGGGGAAGAAGGCGTCGGAGGCGCACACCGAGCCGCCCGCCTTTCCCCCGGCCTTGCGCAGGGCGAGGTGGGTGGAATCGAGCCGGCTCATCTGGCCCGCCCCGATGCCCACCGTGGCCCCGTCCCTGGCCAGCACTATGGCGTTGGAGCGGGTATGCTTGGCCACCTTCCAGGCGAACACCAGGTCCTCCCACTGCCCCGGCGTGGGGCGCCTGTCGCCCACGTACTCCACGCCGCTGAGGTCGTCTTCCCCGGCGTCGTAATCCTGCACCAGCAGGCCGCCGTCCACCCGCTTGAGGTCCTTGAGCAGGTTGAACGGCTCTCTCTCCAGGGGAAGGCGCAGGAGGCGGATGTCCTCCTTGCGCTGAAGTATCCTGCGCGCGTCCTCGTCGTAGTCCGGGGCTATCACCACCTCCACGAAGATGGAGTCGATGAGCGCGGCGGTATCCGCGTCCACGGGCCGGTTGAGGGCCATGACGCTCCCGAAGGCGCTCACCTCGTCGCACTCGTAGGCCCGCCTCCAGGCGTCGGCCAGGCGGTCGGCCACCGCCACCCCGCAGGGGTTGTTGTGCTTGATCATCACCACGGCGGGGCGCGGGAACTCCTTCACCAGGGACCAGGCGGCGTCGGTGTCCAGGACGTTGTTGAACGACAACTCCTTGCCGTGGAGCTGCTCGGCGAAGACCAGTGCCGTGGAGGGCGCCCCCACCTCCTGGTATAGGGCTCCCCTCTGATGGGGGTTTTCCCCGTAGCGCAGCATGGACTGCTTCTTGAAGACCAGGTTCAGGGTGTCCGGGAACTCCTCGAAGGCCCCCGAGAGGTAGGCGTAGATGGCGGCGTCGTAGCCCGCGGTGTGACGGAAACCCTCCGCCGCCAGGGACTTGCGCGTCTCCTCCGACAGCCCCCCGCCGTTGCGGCGCATCTCCAGCAGCACCGAGGAGTAGCGCTTGGGATTGGTGACCACCGCCACGGAGGCGAAGTTCTTGGCCGCGGCCCGGATGAGGGTGACGCCCCCGATGTCGATCTGCTCCACCGCCTGCTCCAGCGTGGTGCCGGGCTGGGCGATGGTCT
Organism: Actinomycetota bacterium; assembly: GCA_014360645.1. NCBI lineage: Bacteria > Bacillati > Actinomycetota > Actinomycetota bacterium. The sequence goes on from JACIXD010000004.1 coordinate 133,179, forward strand.
CCGCGAAGGGATAGAGGTTCACCACCACCAGGTCAATGGGCTTGATGCCCAACTCCTCTAGCTGTCTCATGTGCTCGGGGTTGGAGCGGTCCGCGAGGAGGGCGGCGTGGATATGGGGATGCAGGGTCTTGACCCTACCGTCGAGCATCTCAGGGAAGCCGGTGATATCCGCTATGGGGATGACCTCTATGCCCTCGCCGCGCAGCCGGGTCTCCGTGCCCCCGGTGGAGATGATCTCCACCCCCATCTCCCGCAGCTCCCTGGCGAGCCCCACGATCCCCGCTTTGTTGGACACGCTGATGAGCGCCCGCTCGATCCTGGCCATCGACCGTACCCCCTATCGCACTATGCTCCCGGGAAGCGTACCCGCTCCCCTTTTCCAACAAACGCCATCAAGCCTCCGGCATCTCCACCTGCCTGCCTTCCACGAAGGACCACATGCCCGGGCTCAAAGAGGACGGCATGTCAACCGTCCAGTATCTCCACCCGCCTGCCTTCCACCCTTAGCCTCCCCTCGCAGAAGTACCGGATGGCCTCCGGGTAGAGCCGGTATTCCACCTCGTGTATGCGCCGGTGCAAGGTCTCCTCATCGTCTCCCGGCAGCACGGGGACGGCGTCCTGCAGGATGATGGGCCCGGTGTCCAGGCCCTCGTCCACGAAGTGCACGGTGACGCCGGTGACCTTCACCCCGTAGGCCAGGGCATCGGCGACCCCGGAGGTGCCGGGGAAGGAGGGGAGCAGCGCGGGATGGATATTCATGATGCGGTTGCGGAAAGCGGCCACGAACTCCGGGCCCACTAGGCGCATGAAGCCCGCCAGCACCACCAGGTCCACCTCGCGCTCCTCGAGGATGCGGACCAGCTCGCGGTCGTATGAGGGTCGGTCCGGGAAGGAGGCGGGGTCCACGAAGAGGGCCTCGAGTCCGAAGCGGCGCGCGCGCACCAGCCCGTATGCCTCCTCCACGTCGCTTATGACCACGGCGATGCGCGCGGGCAGGGAACCCTCCTCGATGCGGCGCGCGATGTTCTCGAGGTTGGTGCCGGAGCCGGAAATGAGCACCCCCAGCCTGCAGGGCTCGGGCATGTCGCCGTCCCTCCTTTTCCTCAGCAGGTCAGCCGAATGCCGCCGCCGCCTTCGCAGACGTCTCCGATGCGCATGGCACGGTAACCCTCCAGTCCCAGGAGGTGGATGGCCTGGCGGAAATCCCCCAGGTCCACGACCACCACCATGCCGATGCCCATGTTGAAGGTCCTGAACATCTCCACCTCGTCTATGCCCCCCATGTCCCTCACGATCTTGAAGATGCTGTGGGGATGCCAGGTGGTGGTGTCGATGACCGCGTCCACGCCGGAGGGGAGCACCCTCGGGACGTTCTCGATCAACCCTCCCCCCGTCACGTGCACGATGCCCTTGACGTCCACCTCCCCGAGCAGGCGGAGGATGCCGGGAGCATAAATCTCCGTGGGGGTGAGCAGCTCCTCCCCCAGGGTGCGCGCGAGGCCGCGCAGGCGGTCGCCGGGGTCGAAGTCGTTCGTCTCGAAGAACACCTTGCGCACCAGGGAATAGCCGTTGGAGTGCAGCCCGCTGCTCATGATGCCCAGGATGGCGTCCCCCGGCACGATGCGCGAGCCGTCGATGATCCTTTCTTTTTCCACCACCCCCACGGCGAACCCCGCCAGGTCGTAGTCGTCCTCCTCCATGACCCCGGGATGCTCCGCCGTCTCCCCGCCGATGAGGGCGCACCCGCAGCGTCGGCAGCCGCGCGCGATCCCCGCCACGATGCTGCGCACCTTCTCGGGGTCCACCCTGCCCATGGCCAGGTAGTCGAGGAAGAACAGGGGCTCCGCCCCGCAGGTCACGATGTCGTCCACGCACATGGCCACCAGGTCCACCCCTATGGTGTCGTGGCGGTCGAGCATCTGCGCCACCTTGAGCTTGGTCCCCACGCCGTCCACCGCCGAGACCAGCACGGGGTCGGAATAGCCCTTGAACCCGGCCGCGAAGAGCGCCCCGAAGCCCCCCAGCCCCGAGAGCACCTCGGGGCGGAAGGTGGAGGCCGCCTCCTCCCTGATCAGCTCCACAGCGCGCGCGCCCGCCTCGATATCCACCCCGGCGCCCGCGTAGGTGAGTGGACGGCAGGCTTCCCCGCCGTTGTTTTTTTTGTCTACTTCTTCCATTTCCGCCTTTCCCCGCTTCCTCTTCCTCTGCCCCCGTTCCTGCCCTTCCTCCGTCCCGTGTCCCTCGTTCCTCCGATCCCCGCGCGGCACCCGGGTGCGCCCCGCCCGCTCGGCCGCGTCACTCTCCGTCCGTCCCCACCCTCTCCGTCTCCAGCCTGCACTTGGCCATCTTGACGTCCTCGGGCACGGGGATGGGATAATCGCCGTCGAAGCAGGCGAGGCAGAACTCCTCGCGCGGACGGCGCGTCGACCACACCAGGTTCTCCATGCTCAGGTAATGCAGGGTGTCGGCCCCGATGAACTCCCTTATCTCCTCCACGCTGCGGGTGGACGCGATGAGCTCCTTGCGGATAGCGGTGTCGATGCCGTAGAAGCAAGGGTACATGTCGGGAGGGGAGCTGATGCGCATGTGCACCTCCCTGGCTCCCGCGTCCCGGAGCATCCTCACGATCTCGCGCGTGGTGTTGCCCCGCACGATGGAATCGTCCACCACCACCAGGCGCTTTCCCCTGATGTCTCCCACCAGGGGGTTGAGCTTCAGGCGCACCCCCAGCCTGCGGATGGCCTGGGTGGGCTGGATGAAGGTGCGCCCGATGTAGCGGTTCTTGATCAGCCCTTCCCCGAAGGGGATCCCCGAGGCCTGGGAGTAGCCGATGGCCGCCGGCACGCCGGTGTCGGGGATGGGCATGACCACGTCCGCCTCCACCGGGGCCTCGTCCGCGAGGCTCATCCCCATGTGCTTGCGCGCATGGTAGAGGTAGGTGTCGTACATGATGGAGTCGGGGCGCGCGAAGTAGATGAACTCGAAGATGCAGAGGGACGGCTTGCGCGCCTCCATGAAGCGCTCGAACCTCAGGCCGTCCTCGTCGATCACCGCCATCTCCCCGGGTTCGATCTCCCGCATGTACTCCGCCCCGATGATGTCCAGGCCGCTGCTCTCGCTGGAGATGGCGTATCCGTCACGGTATGCGCCCACGCAGAGAGGCCTGATGCCGTAGGGGTCCCGGAGACCTATGAGGCGCTTCTCGGTGAGTATGGCCAGGGAATACGCCCCCACCAGGCGGGGCATGACCTCCTTCACGGCGTCCACGATGTCCTCGGCGGGGGAGCGGGCCAGCAACACCGCGATCACCTCGGTGTCGGAGGTGGAGCGGAAGCGCACCCCCTCCGCCCGCAGCTCCTCGCGCAGCTCCACGGTGTTGATGAGGTTGCCGTTGTGGGCCACGTACACGGACCCCCGGCGGCGCGGCACCTGCACCGGCTGCGCGTTCTCCCAGAAGGAGGACCCGGTGGTGGAATACCTGACGTGGCCGATGGCCATGTACCCCTTGAGGTTGTTGAGGTCCCGCTCGCTGAAGACCTGCGAGACCATGCCCATGTCCTTGAGCATGAGGCTCTCCCTGCCGTCCGACACCGCGATGCCGGCGCTCTCCTGGCCGCGGTGCTGCAGGGCGTAAAGGGCGTAATAGGTCAGCTTGGCGACATCGTCCTCGCGGGTGTAGATGCCGAAGATGCCGCATGCCTCGTTGCGTTCGAAGGCCACCTTATCTCATCGCCTCTCTCGTCTCTCCGTTCGCCGCCTCGTTTCCGCTGATCCCGCCGAACCCGTTCTGGGCTGCCGTATCCGCCGCCGCTTTCTTGCCGTCACACCGGGGCTCCGCAGTGCCGCCCGGGTGGGGGCCCAGGGGCGGCGGCGTGAACGCCTCCCGCCTTCAACCCCGCATGATCCTCTCCAGGGCCTCCTCCCTGACGCGGTCCATCTCCTTCACTTCCAGGTCTATCCAGTCGTTGACGGTCAGGTGGTCTCCTCCCGTCCTGCCTAGGACCTGCAGGGGCACCCCCCTCGACGCGGCCAGCTTGCGCAGGGCGGGAAGCCCTTCCTCGCGCAGGGTCACCACGAACCGCGACTGGCTCTCGGAGAACAGCCAGGACACGGGCGGGAGCTCCGTCTCCACCTCTATCCTCGCTCCCATGCCCCCCGCGCAGCAACACTCCAGGAGGGCCACCGCCGCGCCGCCCTCCGAGCAATCGTGGGCGGAGAGGATGATATCCCTGCGTATGCCCTCGATGCAGGTCGCCTGCACGCCCTTCTCCAGGCTCAGGTCCAGACGCGGGGGGCGGCCTGCGGCGATACCGTGCACCAGCCACAGGTACTCGGAGCCGCCCAGCTCATCCAGGGTCTCCCCCAGCATGACCACCAGCAGCCCCTCCTCCGGGAAGGCGATGTCCGTGCGCTTGGCCACGTTGCCGATGAGCCCCACCATGCCGATCACCGGCGTGGGATAGATGGCGGTTCCGAAGGATTCGTTATAAAAGCTCACGTTCCCGCTCACCACCGGCAGCTCCAGGTAGCGGGCGGCGTCGGCCATGCCGCGCACCGCCTCCCTGAACTGCCAGAATATGCCAGGTTTTTCCGGGTTGCCGAAGTTCAGGCAGTTGGTGAAGGCCATGGGGACGCCTCCCGATGCCACCACATTGCGCGCCGCCTCCGCCACCGCGATCTGGGTGCCGGTGTAGGGATCGAGATAGACGTAGCGGGAGTTGCCGTCGCAGGACACCGCCAGCGCCTTGCTGGTCCCCTTGATGCGCAGGACCGCGGCGTCTGAGCCGGGATAGGCCACGGTGTTGAGCTGCACCATGTGGTCGTACTGTTCCCACACCACTCGCCTGCTGCAGAGGTTGGGACCTCCCACCAGCCGCAGCAGGGTCTCTCCATGGTCGCCGGGGTGCCGCAGGGAGGAGAGGTCGAAGGCTTGTACCTCGTCGAGGTATCCCGGCCTCTCCGAGGGGCGGTCATAGACCGGCCCGCTGGCTAGGGTGGAGGCGGGCACGTCCACCACCTTTTCCCCGTGCCAGTATATCTGCAGGGCGTCGCCCTCGGTCACCTCGCCTATGACCGCGGCGTTCAGCCCCCACCTGCCGCAGACCGCCAGCACCTCCTCGAGGTGCCGCGGTTCCACGATGGCCAGCATGCGCTCCTGGGACTCGGAGATCATGATCTCGAAGGGCTCCATATCCTCCCGCAGGGGCACCTTCTCCAGGTCGATGCGCATGCCCACCCCGCCGCGCGCCGCGGTCTCGGAGCAGGCGCAGGAGATGCCGGCGGCGCCCAGGTCCTGCAATCCCACCAGGAGCCTTCTGTCCAACAGCTCCAGGCATGCCTCGATGAGCAGCTTCTCGGTGAAGGGGTCTCCCACCTGCACGCTGGGCCGCTTCTCCTGGCTCTTCTCGTCGAACTCCTGCGAGGCGAGGATGGAGGCGCCACCGATGCCGTCGCGCCCCGTGCGGTTGCCCAGGAGCACCACCGCGTTGCCCACCCCGCTGGCCTGGCCGCGGATGAGGTCCTCCTTGGACATGATCCCGATGCACATCACGTTGACGAGGATGTTCTCGTCGTAGCAGGGGTCGAAATAGATGTCCCCTCCCACCGTGGGGATGCCCAGGCAGTTCCCGTACCCGGCGATGCCCGCGATCACCCCTCCGAAGAGGTAGCGGGTGCGCGGGCTGGCGGGGTCGCCGAAGCGCAGGGGGTCGAGGCAGGCTATGGGCCGGGCTCCCATGGTGAAGATGTCGCGCACGATGCCCCCGATGCCGGTGGCCGCTCCCTGGTAGGGCTCCACGGCGCTGGGGTGGTTGTGGGACTCCATCTTGAAGGCCACCGCCAACCCTCCCCCGATGTCTATCACCCCCGCGTTCTCCCCCGGGCCCTGAAGCACGTAGGAAGCGCGGGTGGGGAGCTGCGCCAGCACCGCCCTGGAGCTCTTGTAGGAACAGTGCTCGCTCCACATGAGGGAGTACATGCCCAGCTCCACCTTGTTGGGCTCCCTGCCCAGCAGGCGCACGATGTCCCGGTACTCGTCCTCGGTCAGACCCAGTTCCTCGTATAGCTCCGCCATGATGCCACCCTACCCCTTTCCCCGGTGATGCGCCATGATGGACTCCCATATGACCATGCCGTCGGTGCTCCCCAGCAGCTCCTCGGATGCGCGCTCCGGATGGGGCATGAGGCCGAAGACGTTGAAGCCCTCGTTGCATATGCCGGCGATGTTGTCCGCAGCCCCGTTGGGGTTGGCCTCCTCGCTCACAGCGCCCTCCGGGTCGCAGTAACGCAGGATGATCCTTCCCTGCTCCCGGAGCTCGCGCAGGGTGTCCGCGTCCGCGGTGTAGTTGCCCTCGTTATGGGCGATGGGGATGCGCAGAACCTGTCCCTCCGCGGCGGCGTTGGTCCAGGGCGTGGAGGCGTTCTCCACCCGCAGGTGCACGAAGCAGCAGATGAAGTGGAGGCAGGTGTTGCGGAGCATGGCCCCGGGCAGCAGTCCCGCCTCTAACAGGATCTGGAAACCGTTGCAGATGCCGATGACCAGCCCGCCCTCGCGGGCGTACCCCGCCACCGCCTCCATGACCGGGCTGAAACGGGCGATGGCCCCGCAACGCAGGTAATCGCCGTAGGAGAACCCGCCCGGCAGCACCAGGCAGTCGTAGCGCGAGACGTCGGTCTCCTGGTGCCAGACGTAATCCACGTCCTCCCCCAGGACCTTGTCGATGACGTGGTGGCAGTCCATCTCGCAGTTGGATCCGGGAAAAACGACCACTCCGAACTTCATCTGGCTCCTCTCCTCCGCGTTCACTCCTCGAGGCCGCGTCGTTCAGCGCTCTATCTCCACCCGGAAGTCCTCGATGATGGGGTTGGCGAGGAGCCTCTCGCACATCTCCTGCACCCGCGCCTCCGCGCGCTCCGCGTCCACCCCCTCCAGGCGCAGGGTGATGTACTTGCCGATACGCACCTCGGAAACCTCTTCGAAACCCAGGGACCTGAGCGACCCCAGGGTCGCCTGCCCGGCGGGGTCAAGCACTCCCTGCTTAGGCGACACGAAAACAGATACCTTCAATCCCGTCTCCTCCTCCTCCGATCTCCTCGAGACCTCCGCGCGTGCCCCGGCGGCCCCGGCTCCTCGACGGCCCACAACGGTCCTGCCCTGCCCCGGCGGACGGGCCCCCGCTCCTGAGTTCGAGGTCTCCCTCAGGGGCCCCGCAGGTCCAGGGCCTCCAGGCGGGCGAAGACCTCTCCCAGGTTGCGCAGTTGCCTTTCCAGGTCGAAACACGCCTCGAGCTCCTCGCCGCCGAGGCGGGACGCCACCTCGGGGTCGGCGGCCAGGAGGGCGCGGAAGTCCCCGCCCTCGTCCCAGGCGCGCATGGCGTTGCGCTGCACCAGGGCATAGGCTTCCTCGCGCGTAAGCCCCCTGTCCACTAGGGCGAGCAGCACGTTCTCCGAAAAGATAAGGCCGCGGTTGAGCTCGAGGTTGCGCCGCATGTTCTCGGGGTAGACCTGCAGGCCCTCCACCACGCCCCGGAACTTCACCAGCATGTAGTGGAGCAGGGTGGTGGAGTCGGGGATGATCACCCTCTCCACCGAGGAATGCGAGATGTCCCTCTCGTGCCACAGAGCTACGTTCTCCATGGCGGCCATGGCGTTGCCCCGCAGCACCCTCGCCAGACCGCAGATGCGTTCGCAGAGGATGGGGTTGCGCTTATGGGGCATGGCACTGGACCCCTTCTGCCCCCTGCGGAAGGGCTCCTCGACCTCCAGTACCTCGGTCCTCTGAAGGCCCCTGATCTCCAGGGCGAACTTCTCCAGGCTGGAGCCGGCGATGGCGATGGCCGCCAAATACTCGGCGTGGCGGTCGCGCTGCAGGACCTGGGTGGAGACCTCGGCCGGCTTCAGCCCCAGCCTCTCGCAGACATAGGCCTCGACCCAGGGGTCGAGGTGGGCGTAGGTCCCCACCGCCCCGGAGATCTTGCCGCAGCTCACCGCCTCGCGCGCCCTCTCCAGGCGCCCGATGTCCCGTGCTGCCTCAAAGGTCCAGAGGGCGAACTTCATCCCCAGGGTCATAGGCTCCGCATGCACCCCGTGGGTGCGCCCCACCACCACGAGGTCCCGGAAATCCAGCGCCCTCTCCTTGAGGGCGGCGGCGAGGGCACGCGCCTCGGACAGGATGAGGTCCATGGCCTCGCGCATCTGCAGGGCGAGCCCGGTGTCCAGGACGTCGGAGGAGGTCATGCCGTAATGGATGAAGCGCGAGCTCTCCCCCACGTTCTCCGCCACGTTGGTGAGGAAGGCGATGACATCGTGGTGCACCATCTCCTCGATCTCGCGCACGCGCTCGGGATCGAAGGCGGCCCGCGACCTTATCTCCTCCAAAGCCTCCGGGGGGACCTCCCCCCGCCGCGCCCTGGCCTCCACGGCCAGGATCTCGATGTCCAGCCACTTCCGGAGCTTGTTGTTCTCGCTCCATACCTCGGCCATCTCCGGCAGGGTGTAGCGCGGGATCATCTCTCCGTCCCTCCCGGAGCAAAGCGGCCGCGCGCGGTACCCACAAAAGGTGCCATATTACCAACCTTTTCCATGCATCTCGCCCGGCACAAGTCTATTATGCACCATGGAAAACGCCGCTGACAGGGGCTTTTTCAGGCCTCCGCCATGCGCCTGCGGTACTCCGCCAAGGCCGAGGCCACCGCCTCGTGTTTCAGGGCCAGGATGGAGCACGCCAGCAGGGCCGCGTTGGCGGCCCCATCTATGGCCACCGCGGCCACGGGCACCCCGCGCGGCATCTGGACGATGGAGAGCAGCGCGTCCAGCCCCCCCAGGTCCGGCGAGGAGATGGGGATGCCGATCACCGGGAGGGCGGTCAGGGAGGCGATGACGCCGGGCAGGTGGGCCGCCTTCCCCGCGGCGGCGATGAAGACCTCCACGCCCTCCCCGGGCGCCTCGCGCACGAACTCCCTCAGCTTCTCGGGCTGGCGGTGGGCGGAGATGACCGCCTTCACCACCTCCACCCCCATCCCGGCGAGGACCTCCTCTGCCGGCTTTACCTTCTCCGCGTCCGACCCGGAGCCCATGAGCAGGGCTACCTTAGGCACGCCCATGTTCCCGATACCTCCATGTGCTCACTTCCTCCACCATCATCTCCGACTCACGCTCCCCCGCCTCATCAGGACCCGAAGGCGCGCAGGGCGATGTCCCCGCGGTAATAGATATCCCGGAAGCCGATCCTCTCCACCGCCTCGTAGGCCTTCGCGCGCGCGGCGGCGAAATCCGTTCCCAGGGCGCTGACGTTGAGCACGCGCCCCCCGTCGGTGAGTACCTCGCCTCCCTCCCCCAGGCGCGTGCCGGCGTGGAAGACGGTGACTCCCTCCAGGGCTCCGGCCTCCTCCAGGCCGCTTATGGGGTAGCCCTTCGCGTATTCCCCGGGGTAGCCCCCGGAGGCGACGACCACGGTGACGCATACCTCTTTTTTCCAGTTCAAGCCCATGCCGGAAAGGCGGCCCTCCACCACCGCCAACATGGCCTCCACGAGATCGCCCTCCAGCCGGGGAAGCACCGCCTGGGTCTCCGGGTCGCCGAAGCGCACGTTGAACTCCAGCACCCTTGGGCCCTCGGCGGTGAGGATGAGCCCGGCGTAGAGTATGCCCCGATAGCGGATGCCGCGCGCGGCCAGGGCGCGGGCGGTGGGCCGGAGTATCTCCTCTACCGCGCGCCGGTAGTCCTCCTCCGAGAGCACGGGCACGGGGGAATAGGAGCCCATGCCGCCGGTGTTGGGCCCGGTATCGCCGTCGCCGGCGCGCTTGTAGTCCTGGGCGGGGGCCATGGGCAGGATGTCCTCGCCGTCCACGAAGGTGAGGATGGAGACCTCCTGGCCCTCCAGGAACTCCTCGATGAGCACCTTCTCACCCGCCGCCCCGAAGGCGCGGTCCACGAAACATGCCTTGAGCGCCTCGTAGGCGGCGCGGTCGTCTCGGGCGATGACCACCCCCTTGCCCGCGGCCAGCCCGTCCGCCTTGACCACGAAGGGAGGGCTGCTTTTCCTGATACAGGCCTTCGCGCTCTCGAAGTCCGTGAAGACCTCCGCCTTCCCCGTGGGCACCCCGGCCTCCAGCATCAGCCGCTTGGCGAAATCCTTGCTCCCCTCCATCTGCGCCGCCTCGCGGTCAGGACCGAAGACCGCCAGCCCCCGGGCCTGGAAGGCGTCGACGATGCCGGCCACCAGGGGGGCCTCGGGCCCCACCACCGTGAGGTCTATCTTCTTCTCGGCCGCGAAGGCGGCCAGGCCCTCTACGTCCTCTGCCTTTATGGCCACGCACTCGGCGAGGGCGGCCATGCCCGCGTTCCCCGGCGCGCACCAGATGCGGTCCACCAGGGGTGACTGCGCGATCTTCCAGGTGAGGGCGTGCTCGCGCCCCCCTCCTCCCACCACCAGAACCTTCATGCATACCTCCCCGTGGTCGCCCGGGCTACACCTCTATATTTTATGGAAGGCGGTGACAATCCTGCCCAATCCCTCAATATGTCCCCACTCAGCATCGATGGACATCCGATTTTGAAAGGCCGGTGGGAATGAAAACCCTTGGCTGCTCGGATCAAACGCCCGGGGCGTTCGGAATCCCGCATTCTCGAACCGAACGGATGACCGACGCAGCCGCGACGCAGAGGTGAACGGCCGGAAGGCCCACGCGAGAACCAGGCATATGCCGGAGGGTACCCCCGCGGCCAGGAGGGGTTCTCCCGGCCTTATGGCGACCTCTCGGAAACGCGGTGGCTCGGCCATTTTCGCGCCAGAGGGAAAAGTGTCCTCGCTTACATGCGAGATCAGAGGTCGAAATCCCCCGCCGCCTCGGGCTGGTAGAGGATCTCCAGTATCTCCAGCCTCCTCAACCCGGCCGGGACCTGCCACTCCAGGGCGTCTCCGACCCTGTACCCCAGCATGCCCGTGCCCACCGGCGCCAGTATGGATATCCTGCCCTGGTCTATGTCCGCGTCCTGGGGGAAGACCAGGGACAGGGTCATCTCCTCGCCCGTATCCACATCCTTCAGGCGCACCCTGGAGTTCATGGTGATGACGTCGCCCGGTACCTCGTCCGACTCAACTATATTGGCCCGGGTAAGCTCCTCCTCGAGGTCTTTGAGGTAGGCGCTGATGCCGCCCTCCGCTCTCTTCTCCGCCATGAGCTTGTTCAAGCGCTCGAGGTCGAACCGGGTTATGAATATGTCCCTCTTCTTCATGTCTTCCTCCTTAAGCCTTTGGGGGATTCGAGAGCGAGGGGACAGCGGCCAACGCGGTCATTATGGATGATATTAAAAACCACTTCGCCGGGTGGTTGCCTTTCGGCCATACAAGCCGGACCCCTCGGAAAACAACCGCCTGCCGGAACATCCTCCGAGAGCCGCGGGAGAAGGCCAGGCCGCCGACCTACAGCGGGAGGTCGTCCTGGAAGAGGAAGCGGCTCTGGGAGAGTGGTTGCCCGCTCCCGTCCAGGAGGATGGTCTGTTGCCGGGAGGGACCGACGGAGACCAGAGAGATGGGTACCCCGGAGCGCGAGGAGATGAAGTCCAGGTATCTCCGCGCCTCCGCCGGGAGGTCGTCCAGGGTACGCGCCTCCGATATATCCCTCTTCCACCCCGGCATCTCCTCGTACACCGGCTCGCATGCTGCGAACACCCCGGAGAGCTGGGGGAACTCCTCCATGACCGTGTCCCCGTAACGGTAGGCCACGCAGACCCTCAAGGTGTCGAATCCCGAGAGCACGTCCAGCTTGGTGACGGCCATGCTGGTGAGGGAGTTCAGGCGCGCGGCATAGCGCAGGATCACGAGGTCGAACCACCCGCAGCGGCGGCGGCGCCCGGTGGTGGTGCCGAACTCGCGTCCCACCTCCTGCATGGCGCTGCCGATCTCGTTGTCCTGCTCGGTGGGGAACGGCCCGGCGCCCACGCGGGTGACGTAGGCCTTGGTCACCCCGATGACCTCGTCGATGTCCCCAGGACCCACCCCCGCCCCCGCGCAGGCCGCTCCGGCGACGGTGTTGGAGGAGGTCACGAAGGGGTAGGTGCCGTGGTCCAGGTCGAGCATCAGCCCCTGCGCTCCCTCGAAGAGGACGTTCTTTTCCTCCCGCAGGGCTTCTTTGACCAGCAGGGAGGTATCCGCCAGGCAAGGCCTCAGGCGGCGGGCATAACCTTCATAGGCGTCGGCGACCTCCTCCGCGTCGAGGGCCGGTGCTCCGTAGACGCAGGAGATGAGGCGGTTCTTCTCCTCCACCGCGGCCCGGACCTTCTCCCGGAAACCCCTCTCGTCCAGCATCTCCTGCATGCGCAGACCCACGCGGGCCGCCTTGTCGGCATAGGTGGGGCCTATGCCCCGCCGCGTGGTGCCCAAACCTCCCTCGCCCCGCCTGTCCTCCATCAGGCCGTCGAGCGCCTCGTGGCTGGGGAGGATGAGGTGGGCGTTGTAGGAGATGCGCAGGCGCTCAGCGTCCACGTCCAGGGAGGCGAGGTTGTCCATCTCCGCGACGAGCACCCCGGGGTTGACGATGACCCCGTTTCCGATCACCGGGACGATATGGGGATAGAGGATGCCGGAGGGGATGAGGTGCAGCTTGAGGGTCTCTCCGTCATAGACGATGGTGTGTCCGGCGTTGTTGCCGCCCTGGAAGCGCACCACCATGTGCATGTCGTCGGAGAGGAGGTCGATGACCTTCCCCTTGCCCTCGTCTCCCCACTGGGTTCCCACCACCACGATCCCGGGCATGGCCTATCTCTTCTCTCTTCTCGCCTGCTTGTCCGATCCCCACACGGAGAAACATTATACCACTTGCGGGGGATTGCGTGGTTCGGGGACAGGGAAACGCTCTTACGGCCTGGAACGGACGATCGCCTTCCCCGAACATGCCGGGAGACGCGTGTTTCGGGGACGGAAGAAGGGGACAAGACGCGCAAGCCCTTCACCGGGGGTTCAGCGGCCCGAGGATGCGAGGATGGAACGGGCGGCGACTATCCCCGAGGCGGAGGCCTGCACCAGGCCGCGGGTGATCCCCGCCCCGTCCCCTACGGCATAGAGGCCGGGGACCTCGCACTGCAGGTCGGCGCCCAGGCCGGGTCGCGAGGAATAGAACTTCACCTCCACCCCGTAGAGCAGCGTGTCGCGGGAGTTGAGCCCCGGGCACAGGCTGTCCAGGGCCTCCAGCATCTCCAGGATGTCGCTCACGTAGCGGTAGGGCAGCGCGAAGCTCAGGTCCCCGGGGACGGCGTCGGGAAGGGTGGGACGCACGGAGGAGCGCGCGATGCGGTGCGGCGTGGACCTCCGCCCCGCCAGGAGGTCGCCCAACCTCTGGATGATGATGCCCTCCCCCAGCAGATTGGCGAGGCGGGCGATGTACTTGCCGTAGGCGATGGGCTCCCGGAAGGGCTCGGTGAAGGTGGTGCTGACCAGGAGGGCGAAGTTGGAGTTCTCGGTGCGGCGCTCGCCGTAGGAGTGCCCGTTCACGGTGAGCACGTCCCCGTAGCGCTCCACGCAGACCTGACCGTAGGGGTTCATGCAGAACACCCGCACGCGGTCCTCGAAGCGGCGCGTGAAATAATGGATCTTCGGCTCGTAGAGGTCGAGGGTGAGGGGCTCCAGAACCGGGGCGGGTACCTCCACCCGGATCCCGATGTCCACCTGGTTGTTCTGCACCGCGATCCCCAGCCGCCGCATCTCCCCCGCCAGCCAGTCCGCGCCCTCGCGCCCGGGGGCCACCACCACGCGGGGGGCGTGTACAACCTCGCCCGCCCCGGTGCGTACCCCCTTCGCCCTGCCGCCCTCCACGAGGAGGGATTCCACCGGGCTCCCCGTCCTGATCTCCACCTTTTCCGCCAGGAACTCCCTCATCCTCACCAGCAGTTCCCGGCAGCGCTCCGTGCCCAGGTGCCGGAAGGGACATGGGGTGAGGACGAGACCGGAGAGGACCGCCTTCCTCCTCCACCCGTCCACCTTCTCCGCGTCGTCGCCGTAGACCCGGCGCGGCGCGCCGAACTCCAGGTAGAGCTGATCCACGCGGTCGATGAGGTCCCGCAGCATGCGGGTGCCCACGTACTCCTCCAGCCATCCTCCCACGGCGGGCGAGAGGGACAGCTTGCCGTCACTGTAGGCGCCCGCGCCCCCCCAGCCGCTGGTGATGGCGCAGGTGGAGCAGCGCCGACAACTGCCCTCGCGAGCGGGGCAGTCGCGCTTCTCTATGTCCGGCCCCTTCTCGAGCATGAGCACGCGCAGGCCGTCCCTCTTCACCAGCTCGAGGGCAGCGAAGATGCCGGCGGGGCCGGCCCCCACGATGATGACGTCATATTCCTCGGCCATGTCCGCCTCCGATTGTAACATCGGAGAGGCGGGAACGCGGGTTAAGGGCCGGTCCCGCCGGGCACGGCGGGGTGATGCCGTTTCTTTGTGGAAGACCTCTCCTTCCCTGTGCCGAGAGCGGCCGGGGCCGCTCCCACCAGGCGCGGCAGGGTGCCACGCGGAGAACGGGCGCTTAAGCGATCCGGTTCACGGTGACGATATATGAATACAACATGCCGTCCGCGGTGGAGCATCCCGGGGAGCCATCCCCTGGATCCCACGCGGGTTGGCGCGGGTTCGACGCAGGTACGGATCCCGCGAGGCGCGGGAGCAACCAGAGATCGTCCGGGAGGGGAAATGGACGTCATCGAGAGATGCGGCGAGTGCGGCGTGCCGGACAGGTTCCACCAGCTCCACAGGTGGCTCACCAACGGCGACATCGTACAGGCCGCCAACCAGCAGGCACGCATGGCCATGGTCGAGTGCGATACCGTCGACGACCTCTTCCGCGCCATCGGAGAGGCCATAGGCGTGTCCATCGACCACATGGTGATCAACATCATCGCCCGGGGCACGCAGATGTACATGGACTCCCTCACACCGCCCGCGGTGAAGGAGATGATCCGGAGCAAGCAGATGGACATACGGGTATTCTCCCAGGGGGTGATGGACATCTGCCACGCCATCGGCTACGGAAGGTACGAGTTCATGGACTACCGCTACGAGAACGACGCGGATGATTTCTGCCGCATCAGCATCTTCAAGCCCTTCTCCATCCTGGAGACCTCGGGGGCCTTCGCGGGGGTCATCGCCTCCTCCGTGGGCGGGGAGCACTCCGTGACCTACGAGGAGGTGAGCCCCGGCCTCTTCGAGCTCACCACCACCTGGACCACCTACCCTGAGGTACTCAAGGAGCGCCTCCAGCTCAACCTCTACGCGCCCGTGGCCGGAGACCTGGAGCTCGAGAGGTGTCCCCTCTGCGGCACCCCCACCCTGCTCGCCTCCATGTGCGAGTGGGACCTGGAGAACGGCGTCATCACCAACCGCGATAACGGCTGCCGCATGACCGTCCTGGGCCCCGGGCTCATGGACTCGGTGTTCGAGGCCCTGGAGTGGGAGCTGGGCGATGAGATACCGCGGCTGGTGGTGGACGCCCAGCGCCGCCTGGTCAAGGAGGGGTTAGCCCCCATCGACTTCTCGCGGCCCGTGGAGGAAGTGCGTCGGCACCTGGCCGTACGCGGCCTGGGGAACCTGCGCGAGTTCGCCATGGGCGCGGGAGGCGCCTCCCTGCATCTCGACAACCCCTGCATGCGGCTGCCCCTCGTCGGCCTGGTGCAGGGGAGCTTCGAGCGGATTTTCGGGACGGACTCCGAGGTGGAATGGGAGGTGTCCGGCGAGAACGCCCTGGTCATCGCGGTAAAGCCGCGGTAGGAACCCCGAGACCCATTCGACCGATGACGACTGTCGATACTGCGCTCAAGTCGTGAGTGAAGCCACGACGGGAATCCCGATGCTCTTTCGCCTCGCGGCACGGGCTCAGGCACGCTTTCATCGCGGCATCATCCTGACCGTGCGCCTGGACCCCGCGGCACGGGTACGGGAAGGCCCGCGCCCTTGAACGGCCGAGGGGCCCGTGAAAGCGGACCCCTCATCTATCTTCAGCGCGGCCCGCGGGCCGCGGCTATTCCGGCCGGTGTGGGCACGCCCCTTTCACAACTTCACGCCTCGGCATATACCGAGGCCCCGGCGCGGGCGAAGGCGAACCGGCCGTCGGCGTCCACGTCCACCTCGATGAGGTCGCCCTCGGCGAACTCCCCCTCCAGCAGGCGCCGGGCCAGGCTGTCCTGGATCTCCCTCTGCATGACCCGCTTGAGGGGACGCGCGCCGTAGTTGGGGTCGAAGCCCTCGGAGGCCAGCACCTCCTTGGCGTGCTCGGTGAGGCGGATGTCCAGCTTGCGGTCGGCCAGCCGGGCGCGCAGGTGGTCGAGCTGGATGTCCACGATCTGCTTGATCTCCTCCATGCCCAGGGGATTGAAGACGATGATCTCGTCCAGGCGGTTGAGGAACTCGGGGCGGAAATGGGCCTTCAAGGTGTCCATCACCGCCTCCCGCACCTCGTCGCGGTCCCTCCCCGCCATGTCGGCATAGAGATGGCTGCCGAGGTTGGAGGTCATGATGATCACCGTGTTCTTGAAATCCACCGTGCGCCCATGCCCGTCCGTCAGCCTGCCGTCGTCGAGGATCTGCAGCAGCAGGTTGAAGACGTCGGTGTGCGCCTTCTCGATCTCGTCGAGGAGGATGACGCTGTAGGGCCGGCGGTGCACCGCCTCGGTGAGCTGGCCCCCCTCCTCGTAGCCCACGTAGCCGGGGGGCGCGCCGATGAGACGGGAGACGGTGTGCCGCTCCATGTACTCGCTCATGTCCAGGCGCACCATGGCCTTCTCGTCGTCGAAGAGGAACTCCGCCAGGGCGCGCGCCAGCTCCGTCTTCCCCACCCCGGTGGGCCCCAGGAAGAGGAAGGACCCGATGGGGCGGTTGGGGTCCTGCAGGCCCGCCCGGGCCCGCCGGATGGCGTTGGATACCTTTTCCAGGGCCTCGTCCTGGCCCACCACGCGGCGGCGCAGCCGCTCCTCCATGTGGATGAGCTTCTCCACCTCGCCCTCCAGGAGCTTGGACACGGGGATTCCCGTCCAGGCCGACACCACCTCGGCGATGTCCTCGTCGTCCACCTCCTCCTTGAGCATCTTGCGGTCCTTCTGCAGCTCCTGCAGGCGCCGGTTCTCCTCCTCGAGCCGCGCCTGCAGCTCGGTGGTCTCGCCGTAGCGCAGGCGGGCCGCCTTCTCCAGGTCGCCCTCGCGCTCCGCCTTCTGCTCCTCGATCTTCACCTGCTCCAGGCGCTCCTTGAGCTCGCGGATGCGGGCGATGCACTCCTTTTCCGCCTGCCAGTGGGCCTTCATCTCCGAGCTCTTCTCCTTCAGCTCGGCCAGCTCCGCCTCCAGCTTCTCCAGCCTCTCCTTCGAGGCCTTGTCCTTCTCCTTCCTCAGGGCCTGCTTCTCGATCTCCAGCTGCTTGATGCGCCGCTCCACCTCGTCGATCTCGGTGGGCATGGAGTCGATCTCGATGCGCAGGCGCGAGGCCGCCTCGTCCACGAGGTCGATGGCCTTGTCGGGCAGATAGCGGTCGGAGATGTAGCGGTCCGAGAGCACCGCCGCCGCCACCAGGGCGGAGTCCTGGATGCGCACCCCGTGGTGCACCTCGTAGCGCTCCTTCAGCCCCCTGAGGATGGCGATGGTGTCCTCCACGTCGGGCTCGCCCACGAAGATGGGCTGGAAGCGGCGCTCCAGGGCGGCGTCCTTCTCGATGTACTTGCGGTACTCGTCCAGGGTGGTGGCCCCGATGGCGTGCAGCTCCCCCCGTGCCAGGGCGGGCTTGAGCATGTTGGAGGCGTCCACCGCGCCCTCCGCCGCGCCCGCTCCCACCAGGGTGTGCATCTCGTCGATGAAGAGGATGATCTCCCCCTCCGCCTCCGTGATCTCCTTGAGCACCGCCTTGAGGCGGTCCTCGAACTCGCCGCGGTACTTGGACCCCGCCACCAGAGCCCCGATGTCCAGGGCCACCACCCGCTTGTTCTTGAGGCCCTCGGGCACGTCGCCCTCCACGATGCGCTGCGCCAGGCCCTCCACGATGGCCGTCTTCCCCGTCCCCGGCTCCCCGATGAGCACGGGGTTGTTCTTGGTGCGCCGGGAGAGCACCTGCATGACGCGGCGGATCTCGGCGTCGCGCCCGATCACCGGGTCGAGCTTGCCGCGGCGCGCGAGGTCGGTGAGGTCGCGCCCGAAGCGCTCCAGGGACTGGTAGCGCCCCTCCGCCTCAGGATCGGTGACCCGCTGGCTGCCCCGCACCTCGGCCAGGGCCTTGAGCACGCGGTCGCGGTCGATGCCGTGGGCGCGCAGGATGCGCGCCGCCTCGCCCTTCTTCTCCTCGGCCATGGCCAGAAAGACGTGCTCGGTGGAGATGTACTCGTCCTTCATGGCGTCGGCCTCGGCGAGGGCGGCCTCAAGCAGCGCCGCGAGCCCCGGCGAGATCTGCACCTGCCCCACCGCGCCGGTGACCCTGGGCAGCCCGTCCAGGGCCGCCTCCACCTCGGAGGCCAGCATGCCGCCGTCGGCTCCCAGCTTCGCCAGCAGGGCGGGGACGGTGCCCCCCTCCTGGCGCAGCAGAGCCAGGAGAAGGTGCTCGGCCTCCATGAACTGGTGGTGTCTCTCCCCGGCGATCCTCTGCGCATCGGTCAGGGCTTCCTGGGCCTTAACCGTGAATTTGTCAAACCTTACCATATATCATCACCTCTCCTCGGGGCCGGTCCCCGGCTTCCGGACGCTCGGACCGCACGCAAAGCGGCTCTCTTCCCGCCGCGGCTCCCGCATCCGTTCTCCGTGGAGCGGCTCCCTTCGTGTTTTCCCTTTCCTCGTCTTCCTCTTTCTCTCCTGGCGGCCTCCCGCCCCTCCTCGGGCGATGCGCGATCCCGGCCGCCCCGCCCGTGAGCGCTTCGCGACCATCCGCCCTCTGACTCAGCGGGGTGGACGGCCGGCCATACTGCGGAAAGGGTTCATATCGCGCCTCAGCACGATGGCCCCCCGGCTCACGGGCACGATGTCGTTGCGGAAGCTCTCGCGCACCTCGCGCACCCGCTCCTCGACCTCGCGCCGCATGGCCTCCATCTCCCTCTCCATGGAGAGGATGCGCTCGCGCATGGCCTCCATGCTGCCGCGCATCTCCAGGATCATCTTCACGCCGGCCAGGTTGACCCCCCTCTCCTGGGTGAGCTCCTGTATGAGCCGGCATCTCTCGATGTCCGCCTCCGAGTAGCGCCGGCGGTTGCGCACCCGCTGGGGGCTGATGAGCCCCTTGCGCTCGTATATGCGCAGGGTCTGGGGGTGCACGTCCGCCAGGCGGGCCGCCACGCTTATCACGTAAACCGGCTCATCGCTCGCCTTTTTCGCGTCCATGTTCCATCACCTACTCCTCCAGGAAGGCCCGCGGGTTCTCCTTCTCCAGCTCCTGGAGCTTCTTCAGCAGCTCCCTCTCCTTGGCGGTCACCTTCTTGGGCACCACCACGCGCGCGGTGACGATCATGTCGCCGTGCCCCTTGCCCCTGGGCTTGGGCGCCCCCTTGCCCCTGAGGCGGAACCTCCTGCCGTCCGCGGTCCCCGCGGGTATCTTCAGCTTCACCTTGCCGTGCACGGTGGGAACCTCCACCGTGGTCCCGAGCGCCGCCTCGGCGAAGGTCAGGGGCAGGTCCAGGAGGATGTCTGCGTCCTTGCGCCTGAAATACCGGTGCGGGCGCACGTGGACGTTCACGTAGAGGTCCCCCGGTGGCGCGCCCAGCGGGCCCGCCTCTCCCTTGCCGGGGAAGCGCACCTTGCCGCCGTCGTTTATCCCCGCCGGGATCTTCACCTTGATGTTGCGGGGCATCTCCCTGACCCCCGTGCCCCCGCACTTCCCGCAGGGGTTCTCGATCACCGTTCCACGCCCGCCGCACGTGGGGCAAGGCCGCGAGAAGGCGAACAGCCCCTGGTTCTGCGAGACCGACCCCCGGCCTCCGCAGTTGGGGCAGGTCTTGGGCAGGGTGCCCGGCCTGGCCCCGCTTCCCCTGCATTCCGGGCAGGCGCTCTTCGCCGTCACCGTGAGGGGAACGGTGACGCCGGACAGCGCCTCCTCGAAGGATATGGTGACGTCGGCGGAGATGTCCCTGCCCCGCGCGGCCTCTCTGCGGCGCCGCGTGCCCGCGCCCGTGCCCATGCCCCCGAAGAGATTGAACAGGTCACCCAGGTCTCCCAGGTCGCCCTGGTAGGTATAGGTGCGCGAACCCGGACGCCCGCCGAAGGAGCTGAAATCGAAGGGTCCGAACCCGGGTCCGGGGCCGCCGCCCATGAACATCCCGCCCGCGTCGTACTGCTTGCGCTTCTCGGGGTCGGAGAGGACCTCGTAGGCCTCCGATATCTCCTTGAACTTCTCCTCGGAGCTCTTGTCCCCCGGGTTGGCGTCGGGATGGTATTTGCGGGCAAGCTTGCGGTAGGCATCCTTGATCTCCTTCTGGGACGCCTTCTTATCGACTCCCAGTACCTGGTAGTAATCCTTGTTCCCGTTCACCTTCCGTTACCTCTCTCGCAAGTATTCGACAGGGCTTCCCGGCCGGGCGCGCCACGTCTCCGCCTGCCGGTCGCGGAAGTCCAGCCCGCAGATCGTCTCCCGGGCCGCGGACCTCCGTGCCGCGCGGTTCCCTCCGCGGCCCTCGCCCCTTGCCTGTGAGGCGCCGGTATCCCGGACCTGCCCCGCTCACTCGCATTTGCTCACCGTGGCCCTGGCGGGACGCAGCAGGCTGCCCTTGTACCGGTAGCCCTTCTGGTGCACCTCAACCACCGTCTCGTCCTCGTGGTCGTCGCTCACCACCGCCATCACCGCCTCGCACTCCTCGGGGTCGAAGGGGTGTCCGTGGGGGTTTATCTCCTCCAGCCCCTCCCTCTTCAATATGGACATGAGCTGCTCGTGGACCATGGCCACGCCGCGCGCCAGGGCGTCGTCGCGCCCCTCGCACGACTGCAGCGCCTTCTCCAGGTTATCGATAACGGGAAGCAGATCCGCGATGAGGGAACGGTTCGCCGTCTCGATGATGCGCGATTGCTCCCTGATCATCCGCTTCCTGTAGTTGTCCAACTCTGCCCTCTGCCTCTGGGCGTCATCCAGGTACTCCCGCGCCTTGCGCTCCGCCTCCTGGAGCCTGCCCTCGAGCGTGATGATCATCTCCTCCAGCTCCTTCTTGGTGAGGTGGTGCAGCTCGCGGCGCCGCTTCTCGGAGCCCTCGTCCTCCCGCGGGGCCTCCGCGGCTCCTTCCGCAGTCCCCTCCGGGCTCACCGCCTTCTCCTCTTCTCTTTCCTCTTTTTTCCTATCCCTCTTGTCCTCGCTCATCCTCTACCACCTCTCTCAGACCCCCGTCCTCACGGCTGGGGCTGGACCGCCGCCCAGCCCCAGCTACCAGGACCTCTTTCGGGAGGGATTATTCCTTTTTCTCTCCCTCCACCTTGATGGGGATCTGCTTCGGCTTGGCCTCCTCCGCCTTGGGCATCTCGATCTTGAGCACGCCGCCGGAGACGGAGGCAGTGACCTTGTCCGCGTCCACCTTGCGCGGCAGCGGTATGTTGCGCTCGAAGTAACCGTAGGCGCGCTCGATGCGGTGGTAGTTCTCCTCCTTCACCTCGTTGGAGAACTTCCTCTCGCCCTTGACGTGCAGGATATCGTCCTCCAAAGAGATGTCGATATCCTTGGCGTCAAGGCCGGGCAGCTCCACCTCGACGGTGAGCTTGTCGTCGCTCTCGTACATGTCGAGGGCGGGCGCCCAGGTGGCCGCGGTCTCCACCGCCGCCGGCGACTCCACTCCCCTGAAGAAGCTGCGCCGGAAGAGGCGGTTCACCTCGTCCTGCAGGTTCATCAGGTCCCGGAATGGATCCCATCTCACGATCGCCATTTCCCTCACTCCTTTCCTGCTTTTTTATTTTCAAGGGGGAGGCGCGGGGCGCCTCCCGACCTTACATCTCCTCGTACTCCGCCTCGTCTATGACCTCGCCCTCGGCCTCCTCGGTGGCCCCGTAGCTGCCGTCTCCCTCCGGCCCCACGTGGGCCCCTTCCGTCTTGGCCTGGGCGTACATGTGCTCGGCCAGCTTGTAGGAGGCCTGCATGAGGATCTCCGTTTTGCGCCGGATGTCGTCGATGTCGTTCCCCTTGAGGGCCTCCTTGACGTCCTCCAGCGCCTTCTCTATGGCCTTGCGGTCATCGGGGGACACCTGCTCGCCGAGGTCGCGCAGGCTCTTCTCGGTGGTGTACACCAGGCTGTCGGCGTTGTTGCGCACCTCGGCCTCCTCGCGCCGGCGCCTGTCCTCCTCGGCGTGGGCCTCGGCGTCCTTCACCATGCGCTCGATCTCCTCCTCGGTGAGCCCGCTGGAAGCGGTGATGGTAATCTTCTGCTCGTTGCCCGTGGCCAGGTCCTTGGCCGATACATGCAGGATGCCGTCGGCGTCGATGTCGAAGGCCACCTCGATCTGTGGCACCCCGCGCGGCGCCGGCGGTATGCCCACCAGCTGGAAATTGCCGATGAGCTTGTTGTAGGCCGCCATCTCGCGCTCACCCTGATAGACCTTGATGTCCACGCTGGTCTGCCCATCCGCCGCAGTGGTGAAGATCTCGCTCTTGCGCGTGGGGATGGTGGTGTTGCGCTCGATGAGCTTGGTGAACACGCCACCCAGGGTCTCGATGCCCAGGGACAGCGGGGTCACGTCCAGGAGCAGGACGTCCTTCACCTCGCCCTTGAGCACCCCGGCCTGGATGGCGGCGCCCATGGCCACCACCTCGTCGGGGTTGATGCCCTTGTGGGGTTCCTTGCCCCCGCAGAGCCTGCGCACCAGGTCCTGCACCATGGGCATGCGCGTGGAACCGCCCACCAGGATGACGTGATCGATGTCCTTGGGCTCGAGGTTGGCGTCCTTGAGCGCGCGCTTGAACGGCCCCACGCACTTCTCCAGCAGGTCCGCGGTCATCTTCTCGAACTCCGCCCTGGTCAGGGTCATGTCCAGGTGCAAGGGACCCTCCGGAGTGGCGGTGATGAAAGGAAGATTGATGTTGGTCTGGGTGGTGGTGGAGAGCTCTATCTTCGCCTTCTCCGCCGCCTCCTTGAGCCTCTGCAAGGCCATCTTGTCCTCGCGAAGGTCGATGCCGTTCTTGGCCTTGAAGTCCTCGGCCATCCAGTTGATGATGCGCTGATCCCAGTCGTCGCCGCCGAGCTGGGTGTTGCCCGCGGTGGACTTGACCTCGAAGACCCCGTCGCCGATGTCCAGGATTGACACGTCGAAGGTGCCCCCGCCCAGGTCGAAGACCAGGATGGTCTGGTCGTTCTCCTTGTCCAGGCCGTAGGCAAGGGACGAGGCCGTGGGCTCGTTGATGATGCGCAGCACGTTGAGCCCCGCGATACGCCCCGCCTCCTTGGTGGCCGTCCTCTGGGCGTCGTTGAAGTAAGCGGGCACGGTGATCACCGCGTCGGTGATCTTCTCCCCCAGGTACTCCTCCGCGTCGGCCTTGAGCTTCTGCAGGATCTTGGCGGAGATCTCCTGCGGGGTGTACTCTTTGTCCCCGAGCTTCACCTTCTCCGTGGTGCCCATCTTCCTCTTGATGGACATCACGGTGTTCTCCGGGTTGGTCACCGCCTGGCGCTTGGCCACCTGGCCGACCAGCCACTCCCCCGTCTTGGAGATGGCCACCACCGACGGGGTAGTGCGTCCGCCCTCGCTGTTGGGGATGACGATGGGCTCCCCGCCCTCGAGCACGGACACCACGGAGTTGGTGGTACCCAGGTCGATTCCCACTGCTTTCGCCATTTTCCTCTTCCTCCTTCTTTATTTCATCGCGCTGTCTTTGGTCTTATCACACTTTAGCGCAAGTTAAATATAATTCCTTACAACATTATTGTCAAGAGTTTTTACAGAATTCATGTTACATTCAAAACAGGCTCTGAGCTGGTATTTTGAAGTAAGCGCCCGCACTGATTCCGCCTTTTCATCCCGGACGCGGCGCCTGACGACGGCCTCAAGGGCTCGAACGCGCCCCGGAGGCCTTCCCCAATGCGGGATGCGGCACATGCGGCACCTCCCCCGGCCGGGCACGAGTCGCTCCTACTCGTTCACGGGGAGCCCCCGGCGACCAGGGGGCGCGGTGACGGCCGGCGGCGGAAACGCGGGTTCTTCACGGGATCCCCCGGCACCCGGGGGGATGTTACGGGAAGCGGCAAAGGCCCATGTTGTCCCGGGAGCCCCCGGCGACCAGGGGGCGCGGTGACGGCCGGCGGCGGAAACGCGGGTTCTTCACGGGATCCCCCGGCACCCGGGGGGATGTTACGGGAAGCGGCAAAGGCCCATGTTGTCCCGGGAGCCCCCGGCGACCAGGGGGCGCGGTGACGGCCGGCGGCGGAAACGCGGGTTCTTCACGGGATCCCCCGGCACCCGGGGGGATGTTACGGGAAGCGGCAAAGGCCCATGTTGTCCCGGGAGCCCCCGGCGACCAGGGGGCGCGGTGACGGCCGCCTTCTCGCTACCCCAGAGCCGCGTTCACGGCATAGACGAAGCAGAAGACCAGGAGGGCGGCGATGGGGTAGACCAGGAGGCCGGCGTTGAAGCGTATGTGGGGGGGTTTCCACAGCAGGTGCATGCCCGCGGTGAAGACGATGGCCCCCGGCAGCGCCAGGGCGAAGAAGAGCTTGAAGGTCCAGGCGATGGGGAGGGTGAAGTTGTAAACCGCCACCGGGATGAGCAGGACGCACATGGGGATCATGGCCTTGAGCATGGCGTCCGCGCCGAAGACCACGCCGGAGGTGCGAAAGCCCGCCGCCTCGTCGAAGGGCACGTCGTTGGCCACGCTGGGGATGTAGAGGGTGGCGGAGAAGAGAAAGCCGAAGGAGAGCGGCCAGAACCCCGGCCAGGTCCCGGGCAGTAGGGCGTTCCATCCCGCCACCAGCAGGATCACCGCTCCGAAGGCGTTGGTGGCGATGTCCAGCACCGGTTTCGCCTTGAGGCGGAACCAGGGATGGGAATAAAGGATGCCCAGGATGACCACGGAACCCACCATGAACAGGGCGTACCACGCGTTGACCAGGAGGGAGAAGAAAATACAGCCCGCGCCCGACAGCAGGAAGAGCAGCGCCGTCTCGAGCCTGCCCATCTCCCCCGTGGCGAAGGGCTGGTCGGACATATGCAGGTCTCCCTTGTACATGTCGTTGTGCAGGCGGTCCGATTCCACATCGGCGTAGAAGTTGAGCGAGCTGGAGAAGAAAGAGCCGCACAGGAAGCCCAGGTACATGAGGGCTATCTTATAGCCGGCCAGCCTGCCCCCTTCCGCCGCCGCGGAGGCGAAGCCCAGGGTGGTGGGGAAGATGTATATGAACATGGTCTTCATGCGGAAGAGTATCCAGTACTTGCGCAGGTAAGCCTCGAGACGCGGCCTTATCTCCAATTCGCCCTCCTTGCACCCGGACGTCACCTTAAAGTAAAACAGATGAGCCGCAAGCGTTCAACAAGCGCCGATAATGGGAAGATATCCCTTACCTCCTGTCGAGTTGGCCCGGTTTGTCCGGATGGCGATGTGGTCTCCCGCTCTTCAAACCGGAAAGCGCCTGCCGTATCGAAACGGCGTCATCGGCCCGCAGCCGCCCGGGGCCGCCGCTCCATGCCCGCGGCGAGGCCCTGCCCCGCCCCCTCGCGCCCTACAGGAAATCGCCGGCCTTCTTGAGCACCTCCCAGAAGATCCGCGAAGCTTTCTCGTCCCCCTCCACCCTGGCGACGTCGAGGTCGAAGAGGAAGGTGGTCGCGGAGAGGGTGAAGGAATCCCCCGCCCTGGGATCGGCGGGGACCGCGCCGCCCAGGGCGTCCCGCAGGGCGACCGCCGCCACCCTGCCCGACACCACCACCAGGCGCGGGCCGACCAGGTGCAGCTCCTCGGCGAGATACGCCGAGCACCTCTGCACTTCCTTGCGCGTCACGCGGGCCGCGGGGCAGCGCAGGGCGGTGGATAGATAGACCGACTCCGCGTCCCGGCCCCAGAGCTCACGCGTTCCGGCATAAACCGTCTCCCGCCACGAACCCCAGGGGTTGGACGAGGAGGCGCCGGGGCCCGGCATCCCGGCGAGGAGGAAGAGGACGGATCCCGGCTCCCCCCGACCGGGTATGCCTCCACCCCTTCCCGGGCAGAGCCTGCACTCGCGCACGGCGCGGCGGAGCGCCACCAGGTCCGCGCGCAGCTTGGCCCTCACGGCCGCGGCGACCTCTCCGCCCCCGACCTCTTCGGGACGCGCACCCGAATCCCTCATAAGGAGGCCTCCTCATCCATGCGCTCACCATGGCGTCGCAGGCCCGCGGCCCCATCCGGAGCGGAGCCGCCTCTCTCCCTCTCTTGCACGGCGCCGGGAACAGTATACGCCCGCGTTCCGCCCATGGGCAGCGTACGTCCATCCACGCCCCCATCCCGCGTCCGGCGAACCCGTGCCCTACCGGAGCTTCGCGAGCCCCCGCGCGGATGCCGTTCGGCCCGGCATAATCCTCCCTCTCCTCTTTTCCTCCCTCTCCTCCTTTTCTCCCTGACCGCCGCCAGGCGGCTTCCGCGGCCGCGCGCCCCTCGACTCCTCCGGACGCACCTGCAGAGCAGCGATACAGCATGTTGTGGAATCAACATCAATTATTCCACAAAATGTTGACATGTCCTATATATATGGTTTATCATATCCCAAAATATACAACATGTGGGCTCAGAGCGAGGAGGGGATGGCTTGCCAGTAAGGGAAAAGACCAGGCCTTACTATCTGGAGATCTCCTATGACGAGATGAGCGACGAGGACCTCATCGCCCAGACCAGACGCGGGGATTCCCGAGCGCTGTCGTACCTGCTCAACAAGTACCAGTACCTTGTCCACGTGAAGGCAAAGTCATATTTCCTGGACGGCGCGGAGCACGACGATACCGTGCAGGAGGGCATGATCGGCCTCTACAAGGCGATCAGGGACTACAAGTTCAACGACATCTGCTCCTTCCGTTCCTTCGCCGTTCTCTGCATCACGCGCCAGATCATCACCGCGGTAAAGACCTACACCCGCAAGAAGCACAATCCCTTGAGCTGCTACCGCCCCCTGGAGGCCAGCGTCTTCGACGAGAGCGGAGACCTCGTCTATTACGCCGGGGGGAACATCGCCACCAAGGCCGAGGACCCGTTGGACATCTTCATCTTCGAGGATGAGGTTTCCAGGATCATCCATATCCTGAGGGAAAAGCTGAGCGGGCTGGAGTGGAATGTCCTGGTCTCCTATCTCGAGGGAAAGAGCTACCGGGAGATCGCGGACGAGATAAACCGCGATACCAAGGTGGTGGACAACGCCCTCTGCCGCATCAAGGCCAAGATAAAGAACCACGTGGAGCCCCTGCTCAACTGAAGGGAAGCCCCTCCCCGGCGGCCGCCGCCGCAGCGCGGGCGTTGACGACTCCAGGGTGACGGCAGATGCCCTCTGCGACGTAAATAATAGCAAGCAGCGATTAACACTTTACATCTTGTCTTGACGCTCTTCCCGGGTTAAAATCTTTCCGGCCCTCTCGGCGGGACGCGAGGGGGCGAAAAGAATCGCGGTAGAGAACGGCGATGACGCGGGAGCAGGGATTGCAGCATTACACGCCGCACGGCCATTGCGCCTATGCCGTGTATCCAGATCCTCATGGCACTCGGGTATCCCTTTACGACGACGTCGATCCCCGGGCTATCTCCTGCGCCGGCGAACCCGACGGAACTTCCGCGGTCACACATGACGGTAAATTGGCTGCGAGGGAAAGCGATCGGAACGTGTAACGGGAGGGAGAGAGATGAACAAGTGGGAAGAGGAGTACAAGCGCAAGCTCACCACCCCCGAGGAGGTCGCCAAGACGGTGAGGGACGGGGACAGGCTGTTCTGCGGCAGCGGGTCCTGCGCCCCCGACGCCATTCTTAGCGCCCTCTTCGACCGGGCGGAGGAACTCCACGACGTTTCCTTCGGGGGCCTCATCATGCTCGCGCCCACCTACAAGATCCTCAAACTCGAGCTCTCGAAGCACATACTGTTCAACAACCTCTACGCCACCCCCCTGGACCGCCAGGCGCTGCACGAGGGGATCAGCGTGCACACCCCCTTCCATTTCTCCGACCTCCCGCGCCTGGCGTCGGAGTACGCCGGATACCGCAAGGTGTTCACGCAGGTGGGGCCCATGGACCGCCACGGCTACATGTGCGCGGGCGTGTCGGGGAATTTCCTGGACGTGCTGCACAAGCTGGACGAGCTGGTGGTGGAGGTGAACGAGCACCAGCCCACCGTGCACGGTGCCAACTTCTACCATATATCCCAGGTGAAGGCGGTGGTCGAGAACCATCATCCCCTTATCGACCTGCCGCCCGACCCCATCACCGACACCGACCGCGCCATAGCCGAGAACATCGCCAAGTACATCAACGACGGCGACACCATCCAGCTGGGCATCGGGGCGGTGCCCAACGCCATCGGCGAATGCCTGTTGGAGAAGAAGCACCTGGGATGCTACACGGAGATGATTCCCGACGCCATCATGAAACTCTTCGAGGCGGGGGCGCTGGACAACACCCGGAAGACCTTCTTCCCCTACCAGTTCAACGCCTTCTTCGCCGCGGGATCCACGGAACTCTACAAGTGGCTGGACGACAATCCCATGATCTACTTCAGCCCCATCAGCTTCAACAACGACCCCAACAACGTGGCCAAGAACGACAACATGGTGGCCATCAACGCCACCCTGGAGATAGACCTCACCGGCCAGTGCTGCTCGGAGTCCATCGGGCACCTTCAGTACAGCGCCACCGGCGGGCAGGTGGATTTCACGCGCGGCGCCTACATGGCCAAGGGAGGCCGCGCCTTCATCGCCACCCACTCCACCACCATAGACAAGGCGACGGGAGAGCTGGTCTCCAAGATCGTGCCCCGGTTGAAGCCCGGGGCTGCCGTCACCCTCACCCGAACCGACGTCATGTACGTGGCCACGGAATACGGGGTGGTGAACCTCAAGGGCAAGACCCTCAGGGAGAGGGCCAGGGCGCTCATCTCCATCGCCCACCCCGATTTCCGGCCTGAGCTCATCCGCTACGCCAAGGACGTCAAGTATTTCGTCTTCCCGGAACACGAGATATTCGACTGAGCGGTCATCCGGAAAAAGCGGGACCGGGGGCGGAGCCGCCGAGCCGGCTCTGCCCTTCAGCGTCCATGGATAAGGCGTCGGCTCGACGGGCTTTCTATCGTTTCTTCTCCCTGCCCCCCTGCGGCCTGCCCGGACGGGCCGCCCCGGCCCTGCCGCCCCATGGAGTCCCTTTGGCCTCCCGTCGACCGGCGAACCTCCGATGATCCCCGCCTCTTCGACTCAGCGTCTCTGCCTTTCAGCATCCATGGATAAGGCGTCGGCTCGATGGGCTTTCTATCGTTTCTTCTCCCTGCCCCCCTGCGGCCTGCCCGGACGGGCCGCCCCGGCCCTGCCGCCCCATGGAGTCCCTTTGGCCTCCCGTCGACCGGCGAACCTCCGATGATCCCCGCCTCTTCGACTCAGCGTCTCTGCCTTTCAGCATCCATGGATAAGGCGTCGGCTCGACGGGCTTTCTATCGTTTCTTCTCCCTGCCCCCCTGCGGCCTGCCCGGACGGGCCGCCCCGGCCCTGCCGCCCCCGGGAGTCCCTTTGGCCTCCCGCCTTCCCGAGGGCCTTCCGGAACCGCCCTCGCGGGCGGGCTCCCGCTTTCCGCCCCTTTCCTTCTGTTTCTTCCTTTTCTTCTCTTCTTCCAGGATAAGGTAATACATACGGTTGAAGGCGGCGGCCACAAAGGCCGTCCTCCCTCCTTCCAACAGGGACATGCTCACGAGCAGGAGGGCGAAGATGAGGCCGGGACCAGGCACATAGTAGGCGGCGAAGGAGGCGCCCAGGAAAAGGGTGCGGACCACCAGCTCCGGGACGATGAACAGCACCACCGCGTCCCGGTACCTCTCCCGGACCAGGGCATAGCTGGCACGGAAGACCTCCTCTATCTTTTCTCCCCCCTCCAGGCAGATCATCTGGGGCACCAGGACGAGCAGCACCATCACCAGGTCGGCCGCCAGATAGCTGAGGTAGAAATGCACCAGGGTGAGCGCGAAAAGGCTGCCCGCTCCCACGCCGCCGCTGAGGAGGAAGCTCAAGGCCAGGCTCACCAGCATCTGGGCGGCCATGAAGGCGAAGACCGCCACCACCCCCATGACCAGTCCCGGCAGCAGGGCGGGCCGCGCGCGGGACCGCATGCGCGCGTAGGCTTCGCCGTAGCCGGGTGCTCCGTCTCGGCGGTAGAGGAAAACCGCCATGCACCAGAAGAGGAACTGTGCGCAGAAACAGGCGCTGTATCCCGCGGTGAGGAGGAGGATGTACCAGCGCGCCGGCGCCCCGGGCACCAGGAAATAGAAGAGGAAGACCAGCGGCACCGCGGATGCGGATAGCAGCAGCCACATGAGCGGGCGCGCCCACACGTCCCTCGCGGCTCCCGCGAGGATGTCCCGCACGGGGCTCTTCGCGCTGCCCGACAACGCCCCCTCCTCTCTCTTTCCCTCTCGCGTCAACCGTCCCGCCCCGCATGCGGCGGGGCACGCGTCGGCGCCTCCCTCCACGCGCAGGGAAACGCTACCTAAAGATAAGCAGCGCCGCTCGCAGCGTCAACCGAGAACGCCCTCCTCCGACGAACGCTCCCCCTCCTCATCCGGTTCCCCCTTCTACAGCCGTGCTTCCAGGGGCGGCTGTAAGGGCGGCCCCGCGTTCCCGCCGCCTCTCCCCGCCGGGGATCCCGGGAAGACGAGGCGGGCCGCGGCCGGGGCCGGCAAGGAAGGCCCGGCGCACCCCTCTGCCCGCCGCGTGAAGTGCCGCGCGCGCGGGGAGGTGGCGGGCGGTTTATAATACACCTGTCCGCGCCGTGCGTCCCGCGGCCGCGCGGCGGCGGGCGGGGAGGCTGGAGCCGCTCCGCGGAAACCGTGGCGGAAAACCGCTGCGCGGGGCCGCGGAAACAAGCGAGGAGGTGGCTGTATCGTGAACGGGCCCGAGGGAGAGAAGCAGGCTCAGAAGGTGGGGGCGCTGCTGGGCGCCGTAGCGGCGCTGGTCATCCTGCGCCGCCTGAGGAAGCGCCGCAAGGCGAAGAAGCTGCTCAAGCAGCGGGCGAAGGCCAGGGCGAGGCTCGCGGAGCAACGCAGGAAGGAGCAGGAGGCGGCCCGCAAGGGCAAGGGCCGAAAGGGGCGCGAGAAGGGCGGCAAGGAGAGGTCGATGGTACAGCAGCTGGTGCGCTTCGCGGTGTTCCAGTTCCTGAAGAAGCTCATCATGCAGCAGATCAAGCAGATGGAGGTCGACCTGGGAAAAGGCAGGCTGGGAAAGCGCATCGTGGAGGCCACCGAGGGCTCCACGTCCTGAGCACGGGCCTGCCCTCCGCACCGGCTTGAGAAACGTCGGGTAGCCCGACCGAGGAGGGAACGGCGGCGGCAACGCAGTGGGGCCGCGGGGCCGTCACCGAGGTCAACACGCGGAATAGAGGAGCTGCTTCCGTGGAGGAAGGCAGGGTGCCGGAACGGGCTTCGCGCTGACCACGCATGCTCCGTTGCGCCCGCGGGAGCGGGCAGGGCGCCCTCAGGCCTGGAATCCCGTGGGCGGCTTTGACTTCTCCGCCGTCTCCAGGATGAGGCGGTAGGCGCGCTCGTAGAGCTGGAAATAGGCGTCCGCCTCACGATACCTCGAGCGCTCTTCCTCGCCCGCGAACTCCAGGTACCTGCTCACCAGGTCCAGCGCCACCTCCGCCTGGGTCTTGGAGAGAAAACCGTCGGGCATGCTCTTCTCCTCCTCGAGCCGGGACTCGCGGCCGACCCTCTCGGGCGCCCCGCCGCGGTCTCGGCAAGTATCAACGCCTCCTCGGGCTGGATTATAATCGTTTCATCGCCTGCGTGAAACGCGTGCGGGACGGAGGAGCTGGAAATGGAGGTCTCCCTGGCGGCGGTGGCGTTCTTCTTTCTCCTGGGCGTGCTCGTGCTCCTCTATGCCCTCAACTTCCGGAGACGAGCCCTGGTCATGGGGGAAGAACACCTCCGCGCCGCCCTCTCCCGCACCGTCTCGAGCGGTGAGGAGGCCACCGGGAAGGAGCTCCTGGAAGGAGCGCGGGAGCTGGACAGGAGGCTGCGGCGAGCCTACATCGCCGTCTTCTCCCTGCTCTTCGTGGACATGGCGTCCTGCGCCGTCCTCACCTTCACTTCCACCCTGCCCGCCCTCTCCCTCGCCCTCTCCGGCTCATGCGTGTTCCTGGTCGCCCTGGCCGTCTCCATCAGCCTGCTGCGGGACATCCCCCGCGCCGCGGTGGCCGGTCTGGAGCGGGAGGGAGCTTGACGGCAAAGGGATGCGGCCCGGCCATGGGGTATATTTATCATGGCCGGACATGGACCGGAACCGGCGAGAACACGTCCCTCAAGGAGGTTTGAGGTATGCGTAGGAAGGGCTTGTTGCGTTTCTTGCTCGCGTGTACGGCATGGCTTGCCCTTCCCGTGCTGGCCTATTTCGAGCTCGTGAGGTGGGGAGCCCTGGCCGGGCTCGCGGTTTTCCTGCTCTTCTTCCTGCTCATGCCCGCAGGGAGGAGGTGGGGGATCCTGCAGGCCTTCTCCCTCCTCTTCTTCCTGGTGGCCGCGGCGGCCTCGCTGGTGCTAGGGAAGGACATCTCCACGCGTATCCCCAACCTCCTGGCCGGCGGCTTCGCCTGCCTCACCATCATGGCGGGATACGGCGCCCTGGAGGGCGTCCTCTTCCCCGCCCATTACCTCTACCTGGATTACCCGGACAGCATGCGTGAGAGCCCCATCCTGCGCCGCGCCTTCTGGGTCCTGACCCTGGTCTGGGACGGACTTTTCCTCCTCGGCCTGGCGGCGAACATCACCGCCATGCTGGCCCTGCGCGGCGATACCTCCATATCCGTCGCCTGCATCGCCTCGGGAGGCATATTCGCGGCGGGCATAGCGGCGACCCCGGTCCTCGCCGTCATCCTCCCCCGGCGCATGGAAGCGGGCCTGGTGGAAAAGAGCCCTCTGGCGGTCAGGTGGACGCCGACGGTCCTGGAGCCCGGGCGCGCCCTGCGCGGGAACGAGTACGACGCGGCGGTGGTAGGCGCGGGCATAGGCGGGCTGGCCTGCGCCTCCCTGCTCTCCCACAGCGGCATGAGGGTGCTGGTGGCGGAGAGGTCCCGCCTGGTGGGGGGATACTGCCAGACCTACAACTGGGAGGGATTTCCACTCAACTCCGGGCCCACCATGCTCACGGGAGGAGCCGAGGGCGGGATGTTCCGCGGCCTGCTCGCGCGCCTTGGGCTGGAGGAAGAGATACCGCTGCGCAGGCTGGAGTGGGGGTTAGCGGACGGCAGGATCGCCCTGCGCCTGGGGGCGGGGGGCGACGAAGACCTGGACAAGCTGGGAAAGAAGTTCCCCTCCTGCCGCGACGGGCTGCTGCGGCTGTTCAACGACCTGCGGCGCTTCCGGGGGGAGTTCAGGGACCGCCCCGACCCCCTCACCTCCCCTCTTCCCTCCAGCCTGGAGGAGTACCATGAACAGTTCGTGCGCCATCCCGTCTCCGCCTTATGGCAGAACCTGAGCTTCCAGGACATGCTGGACGAATACCTTCCGGGGGAACACCTGGCGTCCCTGCTGGGGAAGACGGCCTCTCTTCTGGGGGGAGAGGCGGAACGCTTCCCGGCCTACGAGGGCGCCCGGCTGCTCTGCGCGCTGTTCATCGACGGCATATATTATCCGCGCCGCCATTTTTCCCATCTCAGCCAGAGGCTCGCCGCGGTAGTGCGCGACGCGGGGGGCGAGGTGCTCACCTCCTGCGGCGCGGAGGAGGTGCTGGTAAAGGGAGAGGGCGCGCATGCCGTGCCCATAGGGCTGCGGCTCGCCGACGGCACCCAGGTGAGATCGGGCGTGGTGGTGCTGGACACCGACCCGCGGCGGGCGGTGAGCGGCCTGCTCCAGCCTCGCCACCTCGGAACGGAGCTGCTCAAGGAGATGCAGAAGCTGCGCCCTTCCGACTCCGCCTTCGTCCTCCACCTCGTCTTCCAGGAGGACCTGCGCATCCCGGAGAGGGTCTTCTACTTCCCTCCCAGGCCGCGCCGCGTGCGCACCGGCGACACCTACATGAGCATCGATTCCATCATCCTCTCCAAGGAGCCGTGCACGGTGAGGTCGAATCCCGGTTATGTCCTCATGGCGCGGATAAACGTCCCCGGCCACTGCTACCACGCCTTCGACGACGAGGCAAAGGGAGGTGAGCTGGGTTCGGAGCTCACCGCGGTGATCAAGGAGGAGATAGCGGCCATACTCCCGGCGGTGAAGAAGGCGGTGAGGGAGTTCGTGACCACGCCCGCGCACTTCGGCCGCCTGACCTCCAACGGCCAGGGTTGCGCCTTCGGGTTCGCTCCCCTGGTCACCCAGTGGTATTACCGCCGCCCCGGGCCGCGCCTCCCCCTTGCCAACCTCTACCTGGTGGGCGCCTGGAGCCGCTTCGGGGGAGGCGTCGAGGGGGCTCTGTTGAGCGGGGTGATCGCGGCGCGCGAGCTGTGCGGGGAGAACCCTTACGGGGGAGCCCTGGGCACCGCCACGGCGTCGGGAGCGGCTGAGCCGGCGGAGGTCGAGGAGAGGCCCGTACCGGGGCGCTTCCCGCGCCGGCGCAAAAAAAGCTCGGGGGGAGAGCATGGCGGAGAATGACCGGCGCTTCCTGGTGGCACAGGTCTCCGACCTGCACTGCGGAGACCCGCGCTTCGACCGCCGGCTCATGCTCGGCTGCATCGAGGCCGTAAACCGGGAGGCGCCCGACCTCCTGGTGGTGGCGGGCGACCTGACCGTCGAGGGTTACCGGGAGCAGTTCGAGGAGGCGAGGGAATACCTCGCCATGTTCGCCTGCCCGCGCAAGATAGTGATCGCCGGCAACCACGACTGCCGCAACGTGGGATACCTGCACTTCGAGGAGTTGTTCGGCCCCCGTATCACAAGCCTGGAGTTCGAGCACGGCGCCGCCTGCGGCGAACACCTGAGCGGGCTGGTGAAGGTGGTGGCGGTGGACTCCAACAAGGCGGACATAAACGACGGCGAGGTAGGCCGGCACAACTACCGCTTCATCGAGGAGAGCTTCTCCGTGCAGGCCTCCTTCAAGATCTTCGTGCTCCACCACCACCTGGTGCACATCCCGGGCACGGGGCGGGAGCGCAACATCGTCTGGGACTCGGGCGACGTGCTGCAGGTGCTGCGCGACCTGCGGGTGGA
This sequence comes from Actinomycetota bacterium, assembly GCA_014360645.1. Taxonomy (NCBI): domain Bacteria; kingdom Bacillati; phylum Actinomycetota; species Actinomycetota bacterium. The sequence goes on from JACIXD010000004.1 coordinate 168,407, forward strand.
CATCGTGCTCAGCGGGCACAAGCACGTCCCCTACGTGTGGCCGCTGGCGCGCATGTACCTCATCACCTCGGGCACCGCCTCCACCTGGAGGACGCGCGGGCACACGCCCCCCTCCTTCAACCTCATAGAGATCGACGCCGAGGAGATAACGGTGCACGAGGTCTCGCCCGCCGACGGCGCCCGGCGCACCGTCGCCTATCCCCGCTGGTGGTGCCACGAACGTTTCGCCGGCTATGTCCACTGACGGGCCGCATCCCCGGTACCGCCGGGACGGCTGCGTCAAGGGCGGGCAAGGCCTCGGACGTCTCGCAGGCGTTCAGCCCGAACCGACCTCCTCCCCCAGGAGATCGCGGACCTTCTGCAGCAGGTCCCCGAAGACATAGGGTTTGGCGATGTATCCGGCGGCCTGCAGCTCCCTGGCCTTTTCCAGATCCTCGGGACGGTTCTTGACCGTGGAGACGATGACGGGGATGCCGCCGGTGGCGGGGTCCTCCCTGAGCTCCTCCATGATCTCCCACCCGCTCTTCCCCGGCATGAGGATGTCCAGGACGACGAGGTCGGGCTTTCCCCGCCGGCAGAGCTCGACCGCCGCTGCGCTGTTCGAACAGCACAGCACCTCGTACTCCTCCTTCTCCAGCTTTCGCCGCAGCATCTCCACGATGGCCTCGTTGTCGTCTATGATCGCGATCCTCGCCATCACCTCATCCCTCCGTCTCCCCTTCCGGGACACCCTTCAAGCCGGACACCCCGGCGGTCCCCGCCCCGCGCGCCATGCGCCGGTCCCTGCCGGCGGGGTCGGGATACCCGGCCCTCCGCACCCACCCCCATCGGTGCCGCCTGTGCTCGCCGCGGCGGAAACGCTCCGCCCGCGGACTACGATCTCTCCCGCCTTATATTCTTTTTTTCGGCTCCGGGTGGGAAAAGTTGACCGCCGAGAGCGTCCGCGAAGACCGGCCTCCCCCCTCCCCGCGCGATCGGCATCCCGCGCACGGAGGCTGGAGGGAGCGATGCAAGGCAGGGTGGGGCGGGTCCCGGGACCGCGGTTCCGGCGGCGCACGGAACAGCCGGGACGCCGCGGAAACGGCCGGGCTCTCCGGGGCCCGGAAAAGCGAGGGGGACGCCGGTTGTTACGCGCCGCCCGGTAAGGGTATATAGTTATAGGGAATCTTGTAAGGGATAGCATCAGATTTCATGCTTGCGCCGAAGAGAGGGGAATGACTTGAAGATCGCTCTTATCGAGCCCAAGGCTCCGGGTGTCCACGTCTATGCCAAGTTCAAGCTGCCGCGCCTGGGGCTGCCCCTGCTGGGAGCCATGCTGGAACGTGAGCTGGGGATAAGACCTACCATCTATTTCCAGGAGCTGAGCGGCCTGGACTGGGACGAGCTGGCCGAGTGTGACCTGGTGGGCATCTCCACCATCACCCCCACCGCCCCCGAGGCCTTCTCCATCCTCGAGCGCATCAAGCAGCGCAGCAACACCCCGGTGGTCATGGGCGGTCCCCATGTGACCTTCCTCCCCCTGGAGGCCCTGGAGAGAGGCGCGGATTACGTCATCCGGGGCGAGGGGGAGTTCTCCTTCCTGGAGCTGGTCAAGGCCTTGGACGGGCGGGGGGTGGCGCTGGAGTCCATCCCGGGGCTCTCATACCGCATGGGCAGCCGCGTCTACCACAACCCGGAGGTGCCCCGCGTGGAGCACCTCGACGACCTGCCATGGCCCGACCTCACGATGATCAAGAACCACGAGAAGATCCGCATCCTCCCCGTGATGACCAGCCGGGGATGCCCCTACAACTGCAAGTTCTGCTCCGTGACCAAGATGTTCGGCAGGCGATACCGCTTCCGGGACACCGCGGATGTCCTGGACGAGCTGGAGGCCTTGCACCGCGTCAACCCCCGGGCCAGCTTCTTTTTCTACGACGACAACTTCACCGCGCGGCCCTCCCGCACCAAGGACCTCTTACGGGGGATGATCGAGCGCGGCATCAAGGCGCGGTGGACCGCCCAGGCCCGCGTGGACGTGGTGAAGGACACCGAGATGCTCGAGCTCATGCGCGACAGCGGGTGCATGTTCCTCTACTTGGGGCTGGAGTCCATCAACCCCAGAACCCTGGAAAGCTACCGCAAGGAACAGACGGTGCAGGACATCGCGGAAGCGGTGAAGATATTGCACTCCTACCGCATCAGGGTGCACGGCATGTTCGTGCTGGGCTCCGACGAGGACGACCTGGACACCATAAGGGAGACGGTGCGCTTCGCACGCAGCCTCAAGATAGACACCGTGCAGTTCCTGGTGCTCACCCCCCTGCCGGGCACGGAGACCTATGAGGAGCTTTGGCGCCAGGGGCGCATCTTGGTCGAGGACTGGTCGAAGTACAGCGGCCACCACGTGGTCTTCAGTCCCTCGAAGATGACCCCCTACCAGCTGCAGAAAGAGGCTTCCATCCGCTCCATGCGGCGTTTCTATTCCCTCTGGCAGTGCTGGAAGCTCGGGCTGCGCTTCCGCTGGTGGGATTTCGTCATCTACGCCTACGCCCACCACTCCATAAGCCGCTGGCGCTCGCTGAACCGGGAGTTCCTGCGCGACCTCAAGCACAAGCACTTCCGCCTGCGGCCCCGCTCGCCCCTCCCCCCCGTGAGCGACCTTGGTCACGACACCGGGGGGACCTGAGACCGGCTCACCGGCGGCAACGGGTCCGGGGGTCGTTATCGGGCCGGGGGAAGGAAGAACCTGGTTTATCTGGAATTCTTCCTATAGAATCGTTATGGATGCCATATACGCGGGCCGGGCGGATCATGCGTGACGAGCCCGAGCCCGGAGAAACGGGGAAACGGAAGGCCTTGCTGAGGTGCTGAGTTGGAGCTCAAGGTAGGTTGCTGCGGATTCCCCCAGGCCCGCCAGATCTATTACGAGACCCTGCCCCTGGTGGAGCTCCAGAAGACCTTCTACCAGCTGCCGCGGGTCAAGACGGCCCAGAAATGGCGTCAAGAGTCCCCGCCCCATTTCGAGTTCACCCTCAAGGCTTGGCAGCTCATCACCCACCGGCCCTCCAGCCCCACCTACAAGCGCCTCACCCATCCCATACCCGAGGAGTCCCGTGATGCCTACGGCTCCTTCAAACCCACGCCGGAGAACTTCGCCGCCTGGCGCGAGACCCTGGAGGTGGCCACGGCTCTGGACGCGGAGATCGTCCTCTTCCAGACCCCTGCGACCTTCACCCCCGGTCCCAAGAACATCGCCCAGATGCGCGAGTTCCTGTCCACCATAGAGCGCGGCAGGCTGCAGCTGGCCTGGGAACCCCGCGGCCAGTGGGATGCGGAGGAGGCGGGGAGGATCTGCCGCGAGCTGGACCTGTTGCACGTGGTCGACCCCTTCCGGGGTCGGGAGAAGGCCGGGCAGATCATCTACTGGCGCCTGCACGGCATCGGCAGCTACCGGCACCGTTACACCGACCAGGAGCTGGGGAAACTTGTGACCATGCTGCGCAGGAGCAAGAAGAAACGCGCCTACGTGCTCTTCAACAACATCAACATGTGGGAGGACGCCCAGCGCCTGCTGGAGCTGTGGAGACGACGCTCCTGAGGAAACCCCCTTCAGTCCTTTTCCGCCGGACGCACCCTCGCCCCGTTCGTAGTCCGCGGCATATGTCAAGTCTTAGAACCTTCAGTCCTCCTCCGCCGGACGCACCCTCGCCCCGAGCTCGGTCACGAAGGAGCGGGCGTCCTCGAGGCAGGCGGCGGATGTGAGGGGATCCGCCTCCACCTCCCCGCCGGAGACGCGCCGGTAGAGGTCGGCGACGATGGCGAGGGAGCGCTGGTTCTCCTTGCTCAACCCCAGGTGCGGAAGTATCCGTCCCTGGAAGGCCGCCACCACGTCACGCCAATCCGATAGGCCCTGAGCGGTGTCGAGGGCGGCACGGGCGGCATAGAGCATGGCCAGGAAGGAGCTGGCGACGACCTCTTCGCCCATGCCCGCCAGCAGGAACTCCCCCGCCATGGCCAGGACCATGTCCGCCTGCTCCAGCCAGTCCACCGCCGGATCGTCGAACTCGAAAACGCCGACCACCGCGCCTCCTCCCGCGGGCAACCCGTGCGTGTCGACCCTTGATCGTTCCAAGCCTCCCGATTCTCCGCTCGCGACCCCTTTCTAACTTATAATGTGGGAGGTGGGCGAGGTCAAACGCCGCCGCGGTTCCGGCCCCGAAAGGAGAGCGATGGAGTTCTTCAAGTACCACAGCCTCGGCAACGATTTCATCCTCATCGACGCCCTGCGCTCGCCATTGCGCCTCTCGCCGGCGGAGATCCAGATGCTCTGCCACCGTCACTTCGGCATCGGCGGCGACGGGATCCTGGTCATGGAGCCCTCGCAGAGGGCCTTCTGCCGCATGGTCAACTACAACCCCGACGCCAGCCAGGCGGAGACGAGCGGCAACGGCCTGCGCTGCCTGGCCAAGCACCTCTACGAGACCGGGCTCTACCCCCACCGGGAGATGGAGGTGGACACCGCGTCGGGGGTAAAGAAGCTGCGCGTGCGCGTCGCGGGAGGTAAGGTGAGCTCGGTGGAGGTCAACATGGGCCGTCCCGATTTCCGCCGCTCATCCATCCCCATGCTGGGAGAACAGGAGGAGGCCGTGGAGGTGGAGCTGGAGGCGGCGGGAAGGAAGCTGGCCGCCACCTGCCTCTCGCTGGGCACGCCCCACTGCGTGATCTTCGTGGAGGACGTGGAGGGATTCCCGGTGGGAGAGATCGGCCCCCTCATCGAGAGGGATCCCCTCTTTCCTCTCCGCGTCAACGTGGAGTTCGTGCAGGTGATGGACGTGTCGGAGCTCGGCCAGCGCTCCTGGGAGAGGGGGGCGGGGGAGACCATGGCCAGCGCCGCCGGAGCCGCCGCCGCCGTCGCCGCGGCGGAGCGCACCGGAAAATGCAAGCGGAAGGTCCACGTGCGCCTCGCGGGAGGGCTCATGGAGGTGGAGATCAACCCGCGGGGCGAGCTGCTCACGCGCGGCACCGCCCGCAGGGTCTTCCGCGGCGAGCTCGACGCGGACTGGCGCGAGAGGAGCCGCATCGTCCTCGCCTGACGGCAATGCCCGGCCACCCTTTCTCTCCCGCCGGTCGCCCATCGCGTCGGTGCCGGTCGGGACCGGGTCCCCGGCGCGGGAAACCCGGTTATGCCCCCCACTCAGACAAGCCCGCGATCCTCTCCTCCCCGACAAGCAGAGCCGGGATATCTCCACGCGAACACGGCCGCGTCCAACGACACGCGCGCGACCCTTGGCCTGACGCGCCCTAAGCAGCGGCCGTGAGCGCCGCCCCGTACGGCCCCGGGCGGTTTATCCCTCCCGGGCCCGTGCGCAGGGGATGCAGAGGCGTCGGCCGTCCTTCTCCACCAGCCGCGTCTCCATGGTGGGCTCCCCGCATTCATCGCAGGGCACGGAGGCGCGTATCTCCGCCTCGGCCGGGAGCTCGTACTCCACCTCCGTGATGGAGAAGAGCTCCTCCGCCGGCGCGGTGAGCAGCCGTTCCGTGACCATCTCGCGCCTGCGCGAAGGGTCCTCTCCCTCTCCGGGGGGAGGGATGGCGCCGGCCTTGAGGCTTACCCGCACCGCCCTGCCGGGGCGCCGCCGCGACGCGAAGGTGAACACCTGTTTGCCGTGGTCCCTGAAGACGAGGTTTCCCTTGCCGAAGGTACAGCCCGCCAGGAACTGCACCGCGTCCACGCTGCAGGAGTCGTTCTCCACCTCGCAGACCAGCTCCTCGTCATAGGCGCGGGCGATGCCCATGCGGAGCATGGCCTCGCGGGTGGCGCGGTAACCTATGGTCAAGCCCGGGCATAAGTGCCCGTGGAAATCCGCCGCCGCGCGCAGGTCCTCGGGTATATCCATGTCCTCACACCTCCTCATCTCCTCTCCCGAGGGCGCCGCCCGGCCGCCCTCCGTCAGACCAGCCTAAGCGCGGCCGCCAGCTTGAGCAGCCGCACCAGCAGGACCTTCATCACCCGGGGCGAGGCATGCAGCACCCTCTCCACCTCCACCATCTCCACCACGTTTCCCTCCGGGTCCTTGATATAGGCGAAACTGCCGATGGTGCCCGACCCCATGTCCACGCGCGTGGGCGGGTGGTAGAGCTCCGCTCCCCGCCCCAGAAGATCGTTGACCGTGCCCGTAAGATCGGTGACGTCGAAGGCCATCTCCATGAGGCCCACATCCCCCCAGCGCCTTCCCTCGTAGATGGCCTTGCCCCTGTAACCCGGGGTATGCACCAGCTTCACCACCGCCCGCTCCAGCAACGGCAGGGCGCTCTCTCCCTCCGGGCGGTGGGCGAGGACGGCCATCTCCATCTCCCTGCCCTCCGTCACCTCGTCCATCTCCGGGATGCGTCCCTTGAACTCGTGCAGGACCTCATTAAAACCGAGGATGTCCGTATAGAAGGAACGCGCTCTCGCCATGTCCGCCACCCCGATGGCCACGTGGCGAACTCCCCCCACGGCGGGGCGCCTGCCCCCCTCCACCTCCACCAGCTGCACCAGAAGGCCGTCGGGATCCCGCAGGTATGCATAGCGCTCCCTTCCGCCCGAGCTCAGCTCCATGCTCCTCACCGGGGTGAGGAACTCGGCCCCTCTGCTCCTCAGGTCCAGGTACAGCCGGTCGAGCAGATAGGCCTTCAACCCCACCTCGAGGTAACCGAGATCTCCCCACCGCACGGGCTCGGGCGGCTCCAGGGGACGGGTGGAGGTATGCTCTATGAGCTCTATGGCCCCGCCGCCCCCGATGTTCATGGCCATGAGTGCCCGCATCTCCACCACCGCACCGATGATGGGCGCCATCTCCTCCAGGTAACTGGTCTGGTCGCTGAGCTTGATGCGGAAACCCATCAGCCCGCGGTAGAACTCATAGGCACGGTCGGCATCGCGCACCCCCATGCCCACATGCTGGAAAGCGGTTATCATCTCCATCCTCCTCGCCGACTGCCGCGGCGCCGGGCCCGCGGGACCTCCACCCTGCATGGCATGCGGATATCCCCACCGGTCACTATTCTATGCCAGCCGCGCCATCCGCGACAGGCGTTCCCTTCCCTTTCCCGTTTTCGGCACGGTCACAGGGGAGGAACGTGTCCCCCCGGGATGCGAAACGGGCCGCATGGAGGCCGCGGCCGGGCGCGAGGGGGCAGGAGCGCCGCCGTATGGGTCTCTGCCTCCTTCCGCCCCGCCGGAGGAGGCCGACCGCACGTCCCCTCCTGCCGGCAGTAGAGGAGATCCTCAACGAGAGCGGGGCGCCCCACCAATCTGGAGAGGGAGGAAAGAGGGCCTCGCCTCGTCGGTCGTCAGGCAAACCACGACCGGCACGGGGAAATGTCAGTAAGAGCCCGGGGGTGACCCGGGAGGCGCCCTGGAGGATAATAGAGGAGACGCGCGCCTCGGGACCGCCGCACTGGGGCGCAGACCGGGGGCACGGCCCCGCGGCGAAGAAGCGCGAGGAAGGAGGAGCCTTGCGAGAGATAAAGAGAACGCCTCCCCGCCTGGTGGAGGAAGGGAGGGTGGTGGAGTTCGGCGCCTTCGATGAGCCTTTCAGGGAGCTCAACCTTGAGGAGGCGAGGATATTCGTGGGCGGAAGGTCCTCCCTCCGCCCCCTCAACCGCCTCCGGCTCAAGGAATGGCAGCACTTCGGGGTGATCCACCCCCGGCACTATTTCGGCATGGTGATCTTCGACGCCAAATTCATGGCCGTTTCCTTTCTTTACCATTACGACCGTATAACGGGAGACATGGCGGAGCATTCCCGCCAGGCCGGAGGAGGAAAGGCGCAGGTGGCGGAGACCACCTGGCGGGGGGAATGCTCCTTCGCCGCCTCCGGCTACTCCCTGCGGTTCGAGAACCGTCTCGAGAAAGGGTATCACCGCGTGCGCCTCGAGGTCAGGGAGAGGCGCGGCCTGCCGGACATGAGCGGGGAGTTCCGTATGCTGGAAGACATTTCCAAATATCGTCCCCTGGTGGCGGTGAGCCCCTTCGCCCCCAACCGCCCCCTCTACACACACAAGGCGGCCTGCCCCGTGGAGGGGCGCATCACGGTGGGAGGCACCGAGGTGGAGCTGGAGCCGGAGCGGGACGTGTGCCTGCTTGACGAGCAGAAGGCCTTCTACCCCTACCGCAGCTTCTGGAGGTGGCTCTGCTTCGGCGGTTTCACCTCCGACGGCACCCTTGTGGCCGCCAACCTCTGCCACAACAACATCGCCGACGACGAGGAGTACAGCGAGAACTGCTACTGGGTGGGCGGCGAGATCCACCTCACGGGGGCGGCGCGTTTCGGATACAGCGAGGCGAAGATCCTGGAACCCTGGTTCATCAGGACCACCGACGGGGCGGTGGACCTCTCCTTCCAACCCCAGGGAGAACGAGCAGAAAGGATCAGGGTGGGCCCCATCCTCTCGGACTTCCACCAGCCCTTCGGGCTCTTCCGCGGCCGGCTGGGCGCGGGCGACGAGGCGGTGGAGGTACGCGACCTCTTCGGCCTCTGCGAGCAGCACATCACACGCTACTGAGGGCCAGGGCGCGAGGCGGGGTATGGCCTGCGCATAAACCGCTGCCCTGCAGGAGAACGACGTCCCGGGACACCACCCCGGCCCGCCGCGGCCCGGACGGCCTCGTCCTCTTGCCGGCCCCGCCGCTCCGGGAAGGAGTGCGCCGCAAGGCGCTGCCCGGTCGCCGGCGGGCTGACCCGCACCGCTGACGCGCTGGCACGGCTGCGCGGGCCGGGCGAAGAACGGGAACGCGAGCCGTCCCTTGATCATCCCGCAGGTACCGGCATGCGAGCCGGATCCCGGACCGCCTCCTCGGGTCCCCGGGGCATCGCGAGGTTAAAGTATACGCCGCATGAGAACGACAACACACTTATGTGAATGACGGTCCGGCCTGGAAATACTCGAGGCCCGATATCAGGGGGTGTGAAAGATGAAGTGTCCCCGCTGCGGAGCCGACAACGGCGAACAGGCCGAGTGGTGCTACCTCTGCGAATACCGCTTCTCCGGAGAGGCGGAGGCGGGAGCGGTCACGCCGGAAGGCGGAGCCGCCGCAGGAACGGCGCCGGCGGTCGGGGCTCCCTGGGAGGCTGTCCCTCCCTCTTACCCCGCCCCCCCGCAGGCGGTCCAACCTCCGCCGGCCCCGGCGGGTCGGGCCCCGGTCCCGGGCGCTCTTCCGCCCGGCTTCCATCCCCACCCCGTCGGAAAACGCGTTCCCAGGAACGTCTTCGCGCTGGTGCTGGTGGTGGCACTGGCGGTCATGGCGGCGGGGCTGCTGGCCTTTTTCCTCCTCCGCGGAAAGACCTATACCATCAAGGTCGACCCACCCCCCGGATATTCCAGAGCCGATGAGGACATGGTCAAGCAAGCCGAGAAGGGTCTCGCTGACTCCGCCAAGGGCGTATCCCTGGATGAGGTGTTCATAGACGATTCCCGGACCAACTTCGTCTTCGTGTTGCACCAGGACGTGCCCTTCTCCGACGCGCCCTCGGGCAAGGACCCCGAGGAGATGGAGAAGTACTTCTACGATCATAAGGACGAGTGGACGGAGGCCTTCTCCAGCGGCATGCTGGAGGCACAGCCGGACCTGAACCCCCGGCTGGAAAAGTACGAGGTGATAAGGCTGGCCGGGGGGGAGGCCGCCCTGCATATGACCACCTCCCTGGGCATCCAGCAGTACGCCTTCACGGTGGATACCCTGTGGATCATCAAGGAGAGCTCCGCCTTCGCCATCGTGGTGGAGGGCCTGGACCCGAACGGGGTCGAGGTGATCGAGTTCCTGCGCCAGAACGTGACCTTCGAATAGCCCCGGAGCGGTCACCTCTTCGATCCTCGGGCACGGGGATACAAGGCGCCGTCCAATATAAATGGCCGCGGGGAAGAGAGCTTGGCCCAAGGAGCCGTGCCGTAGGGTCTCACCTACCCCTCGAAAAATGACCCGGCGTTAGCGGAGCCCCCGTCAGGCCTCCTCTGCACAGGCTTTGCAGTCCCCCTACCATGCCTTATCCTGGCGCCCCTGGGATGTTAGAATGGCTCCGGGAGGTGATGGGAGATGGAGATGCTGGTATGCCCCGCCATGTCCGTGGACGACAAGTACCGTACCCTTTATGCAGCCCTCATGGGGGTGTTCAACGATATCGCGCAATACGCCTCCTCCAGCCTGACCCGGGAACAGAAGCAGGCCCTGGTCAACGCGGCCATGCACGGGGTTGGCTGGAGCGCGGGCAAGAGGCTGGTCAAGGTCTACCGCCTGAAGCCCACGGTAGAGGACGCGCTTCGCCTTCTGCTGCTGCTCAACAACGAGTCCCTGGCCTACCTGCCCAAACTGAAACAGATCTACGCCGAGCTGGACGGCGATGTGGGCTACCTCACCATCCGCCGGGATCCCTGGTACGACTGGTACTTCAAGCACATCGACATCGACTGCGAGGAGAGCTGCTCCCGACACGAGTTCACCGGCCTCGTCTCCCACCTGGGCGGAGATTTCCGCATCGAGGTGCTGGAGTCCCTGCCCCGCGGCGACGAGCGGTGCCGCTTCCGCATCAGCAAGGGGTCGTAGCCTCGAGCTCAGACTGCTGCGCTATGCAGAGTTCACCGACGGATTGATGGATCTGGTCCTCGACTCAGTGATGAGTGGAGGGGAATCGCGTCATCTCATCATCGAAGATCGAGGCTGCGATTCCCGCAAATGTCCCATGTCCGGGGCTGACCCCATTTATTTTTTCAGCTCATCCAGGTAGGTGGCGTAGAACCTGCCCGCGCGCAGCTCCTCCACCAGCTCCTCCTCGCTGGCGATGTCCCGTTCGAAGACGGTCACGCACTTGCCCACCTGCCATAACGCGTGGGCGTCGCTCCCGCCCGTCCCGCGCAGGCCCAACTCCTCGGCCAGGGCGAGGGCCTTGTCGTTGCTGCGCACGGTGTTCGCCCCGTTAAGGGTCTCGATGGCCACGATGTGCCCCAGGAGCTCGCGGGGAAAGTTATGAGCGTGCTTGTGCTGGCGGCCCCAACCGCGGCAGGGGTGGGCGGGGATGATAACCGCTCCGTCCTCCTCCGCCATCTCCAGCAGCTCCTCGAAGGTGGTCAGATGGTACCTGGTGTCTCGCTTCATGCCGTACACCAGCATGTCGCCCAGCTCGGTGTATATCTCGACCCCCCTGAAGACGGGGTAGCCGCTGCCGCGCGCGAACTCCACCATCTTGTGGGCGCCGCGGTGGGAATGGTGCTCGGTCACGCAGATGGCGTCGATGCCCAGCTCCCGCACCCTGTCCAGCAGCTCCACGGGCCCGAGCTGGGAGCAGATGGATCCCAGGTTGGTGTGGATGTGCAGGTCGATGATCAAGTGCTACCTCCAGAACGCCGTAGTCCTGATGCCCTCCGCCTCCGCCGCGTAGGCCGCCCGGCACCTTCCCGCCCTGATCTCCTCCACCAGTTCCTCCTCGCTCCCCAGCTCGCGTTCGAAAACGGTGAGACAGCGGCCCAACTGCATGAGGAAGTGGGCATCGCTACCTCCCACCCCGGGCAGGCCATATCTGCGCGCGTAGGCCTCGGCCGCCTGGTTCGACTCCGGGCTGGAGCCCCCGTTGCGCACCTCTATGGCATCCACGTTGGAGAGCAGAAACTCCGCTCTCTCCTCGCCCAGGACGTGGTGAAAACCCAGCGACCCCCGGCAAGGATGGCAGGGGATGATCACCCCTCCCCCGCTCTTTACCTCCTCCAGCAACTCCGCGAAGGGCGTGGTGACGGGATAACGCTCGCGGCAGGCGCCGAAGACCAGCATGTCCCCGTACTCCGTGTATACCTCCACGCCGCGAAAAACGGGGAACCCCGCCTCCTCGCCCAGGCGCCTCGCTACCTCCGCGCCCTCCAGCTCCTCGTGCTCGGTCACGCATACCGCGTCAAGCCCGATCTCCGCCGCCGTCCTGATGAGCATGCGGGGCTCGATCTGTGAACAGGGCGATGAGACGGAGGTGTGCACGTGCAGATCCACCAACATCGCTTTTGCCTCCTCGCGCCGCCGTCCCGCGGCGGCACCGCATATTCTTTCACATCGTCCGCCCGTCCTTCAAGGTGAAAGGTCAGGGGTGGGGGGGAGCCCGGGGCGGCCGGGAGCTGCCCCGGGGGGCGGGTTCGCGGGCCGTGCCCGGCGGAGATGTGCCGCGGCCCGGCACAACGGGTACGGCGGCGGTAGGCCGTTCCCGCGCCCGGGCGGCGAAGCTCCTGGAGATCGGGCGCCGTCCCCGAAAGCCCGGGACAGCCGCCGGAGACTTCCGGCAGGGAAGGCGATTGAGCCGCGGCGACGCGGGCTACCGGCGGCTCCGGCTCATATGCTCCCCCCTCAGGCAATAGGCCGCAGCGCCAGGAAGACCATGGACACGAGGAACAGGGCGTACCCCATGACCAGAACGCCGACCCGTGCTCCCGGCACCTTGAACTTGCTGCAGAGACCCGCGAAGAAGAGCACCGCCGCGAAGAGCACCGTGAGCAGCACATATCTGTCGGAGTTCTCCAGGGCTTTCCTGGCCTCTTCTTTCTTTGCGTCAGCCTCCCGCTCCAATTCCTGCGCCTGCTCACGGTTCGCGTTACGGTACTCGGGCAGCTCGAAGGGCGTTGCGGGAGCCGTCGGCGACCGTTCCGTGTATGCCGGTTTCCAGACCTCTACCGCCGCCTTCATCTCTTCGCGGAAGAGCCCTTCCTCGTAACGCAGCACCGTATCCCGGTCTCCCGCGCCGAGGGCCTTCAGGTAATCGAGGAACATGGTGACGTCGATGGTGAGCTCCGTATCCGCCAGGTCGCCCGCCTCGTCGGCGTGGACGCGGGCGGAGTTCGACGCGCTGAGGAGCAACGTCTCCCTGCTGCGCCAGCGCGATGCCTGGTACGCGCTCCAGGCAGACGCCACGGTCGCCAGGGCCAGGAGTGCGGTGGCCAGGATCTCCAGCCATTCCCCGTGCAGGCGCGCGAAGAACCCCGGCCTCTCCTCAAGGACCGCGCTTTCCGTGTTCTCCCCGTCCATGGCCATGACCCTCCCCGTTCCCGTGCGTATCATCCCCCCTCCTACCGCCTATATCTTCGGCAGGACAGGATAGCCCTTGAGCCGGCTTGCGGCGGCTCGGTTCACGCCCGGCATCGGCCGGAGGCCAGACCGCCGGCGATGCGGTATCATCTAAGAAGTCGATAACGTCGTGGCCGGACAGGAAAGGAGGTCGTTCGCCTTGCGCGGGAAGATCGGACCGCTGCTCGGGCTGGCCCTGGCGTCTCTGCTCTGCCTGCTCCTCGTGGGCTCGAACTGCGCCTGCTGGAGAACGGAGGGCAATAGAGGCGATGAGCCCGTCGAATCGGACGGAGCGGAGCGCGGAGACGGCGAGACTGCAGAGGTAGGCACCGTGGAGGTGACCCTCTATTTCCGCTACGACACCCCCGAAGGATCTTGGCTGGCGCCTGAGAAGAGGATGATGGAGGGCGCCGAGCCCTGCCGCGCCGCTATGGAGGCCCTCATCGCCGGTCCCGGACAGGGCTCCTCCCTGAAGCCCGTGCTCCCCAACACCGTCAGGGTCCTCGAGACCGCCGTGGAGGGAGGGATATGCACGCTGAACGTCAGCGGAGAGATAATCACCGACGCCGCGCAGGTGGGGGTGAGCGCCTCCGGCGAGATGCTGGCCCTCGCGGCCATCGCCAACACCCTCACCGGCCTTGCCGGCGTGGAGAAGGTGAGGTTGCTGGTGGAGGGGCTCCAGAGCGGCATGGTGGAGGGCCGTTTCGTGGAGGACTTCTGGGGACACGTCGGGCTCCCCGAATACCTGGAGAGGAACGAGAGGCTCATTTACGGAGGAGCTTGAGACGTCCGCCTCGCTCCCGAGAACACCGGACCTCATTGGGTTGCGGATGTCGTCCCTTTCTTATGGACCGTGCCCTCCCCCCGTTCCGGGGAAAGTCTCACCATCACGCCCCTGGCGAGGCAGCACCTCCCGGCAACGGGATCGCCGTAGGAGGGTTCGCGCGAGAACGCGATGCGCGGGGATCCCGCCAGAGTAAGTCATCAGAATCCTATACCGTATCGATGCTGCCTTCCGTCTCCCCGCCGTATCGCGGCCGGCCCGGAGATGCCCCTTGCGCCTCCGCCCTTCAGCCGCCTTCCAGGGCGGAGAGGGCCCCCTCCAGCACAAGGTCCAGGGCGCGGTAGGCGGCGTCGTTGAGATGCGAATCGTAGGGGTCGGCTGCGTATTCGGGCCTGAGCCACCCTCCCGAGACCGCCAGGGTACCATAGAGGTCCACTACCACGATCCTCCCCGGATGGCTCTCCGCCAGCTTTTCCAGGAAGGCGTTGTATCTTCTCTGGTTGTCCACCAGCCACTGGTCGCAGTATTCCCTCACCAGGGGCAGGGCGTTGCCCAGGAGCAGGAAGACGTTCCCCGCTTCCACCGCCGCATCGGCCACCGCCCGCACGATCCCCTTGTTCCTCTCCAGGTTAGCCTCCGCGTCATCCCGGTCTCCTCCCTCGAAATCGGCGAAGCAGAGCTTGAAGAAGACGATGCCTCCGCCCTCATCCGCGAGGTCCTCGATCACCTCCCGCGCCGTGTCCGCTATCCCGGGTGGGGATTCCATTTCATGGTAAAACATGGAATAGCCGCGGAATAAGGCGGGGTCGGCCGGGTCCCATTCCCAACCCCAGTGATCGAACCACCCCCCGAGCACCGAGCGCCCGCACATATGCACCGCTCGGGAGCTTGTTGCCGTGCGTCCCTCGTCGCCGCCCCCCTCCTCCACGGCGACCTCTCCGTTCCCGCCCTCGCCGCGCGGCTCCTGTTTCTCCGCCGCGCCGCCGCAGCCGAGGCTGAAGAGGAGCACCGCCACCGCCAGCAGGACCGCCGTCCTTTTCATCCCCCACCTCCCTGTTCCACGAGACCGGGCAGGAAAGCCGGGAGGCCGCCACCGCCCCGCGCGCCGTACGCCATCCATCGACCATCAGTATAGCAGGCCGGGACCGGCGGGCCGTGTCCCCGGGCTACGGCATGCCGTTCTTGTATATAATCAGATCGGCCCTTCTAAGATGAATGCAGGCGATAGGTGGCGGTGAAAGGGGTCGCGATGAGAGAAGCCGCGCCTCCGACCTGCGATCAGGTCGATGATCACGAGGATACGGTCCCGTCGCGCCGCGATCGAAGATCGAAGACGCAGCCCCCGGAGTGCGACGTAAACGCGGCGCTGCCGCGGGGGGTGATGTTCGCGGCCTACACCGTCCCCGCGAGGGAATATGCCCTCGCCTGCGAGGACGGCACGCCCATCCACGCCCTGCGCCTGGGCAGGGAGCCCGCCAGGGCGGTGGTCATGTGCCACGGCTTCGTGGGCAACAAGAACATCCGCGACTTCGTGGCCCTGGCTCAGGACCTCTCCCTGCGCTATACCGTCTATACCTTCGACTTCCGGGGCCACGGCCTCTCCCCCGGGCGCTCCACCTTCGGATACCGGGAGACGCAGGACCTCCACGCGGTGGCGAGGCTGGCCCGCGAGGAGGGGAACCGGCGGTTGGCGGTGGTGGGCTTTTCCATGGGGGGAGTGGTGGCCATGCGCTACGCGGCCCTGCACGGGGGGCTCGACGCGGTGGTGGCGATCAGCGTCCCCGCGGACATCGCCTCCGCTCGTGCCCCGGGAGCCCGCCTCATCCGCACCCTCCTGGGCAACCCCCTGGGGAGGATGGCGGCGGCCCGCCGCTACGGCGTGAGGGTGAGCGGGGAATGGAAAAAACAGGCAGCTCCCGCGGACCTGGTCAGGCTCATCGTTCCGCAGCCCCTGACCATCATCCAGGGAGAGGACGACTTCATCTTCGAGGTGGAACAGGCGCACGAGCTGGCACGGCGCGCCGGGGACGGCTGCCGCCTCAAGACCTTTCCCGCCTTCGGCCACGCCGAGCAGGGGTACGGCCCCCGCCTGGTGGAATACCTGCTCGAGGTGCTGGAGGAGGACCTGGGCTGAGGACTCCGGTCCTCATTGACCGCGGCCCGGGACGGCCGCGGCGGCGGGCCGGAGCCGGAGAAGGCCTTCCCGTATTCCCGCCTACGGACCCTCCACCACCTCCAGGAGGACCTTCTCCAGCTCCTCCACGCCCTTCTCCCAGGAGAAGCATTCCACGGCCATCTCCCGTGCCCTTTCCCCCAGCAGGGCGCATGCCTCGTCGTCTTCCAGCAGGCGGGCCACCGCGTCGGCGAAGGCGGCGGGGTCGTCGGCGATGACCATCTCCCTGCCGTTCTCCGCCTCCACGCCCTCCGCCCCCAGGGCGGTGGTGACGATGGGCAGCCCCATGGCCATGGCCTCGAGGAGCTTGCCCCTGAAGCCTCCCCCGATGCGCACGGGGTTCACGAACACCTTGCTGCGCTCGAAGTAGGGACGCACGTCGTCCACCGTTCCCGTGACCACCACCGAGGGATCGCGGCGCGCGATGGCGAGAAGGTCCGGGGTGGGGTCCTTGCCCACCACGTAGAAGCGCGCATCCGGGACCCTTTCCTTGACCCGCGGCCACATGTTGGCGTGGAACCAGACTACCGCGTCGCGGTTGGGATCGTGGGGGTAGTTGCCCAGGAACATCACCGCACGCTCCTTCTCGCACTCATCCGAGGCGCAGAAGTGCTCCACATCCACGCCGTGGGGGACCACGGAGATGTTCAGGTCGGGACGGATGTCCAGCAGTTCCTGCCGACCCTCCGGGGTAAGCACCAGCACGCGGTCGGCGTCCGCGTACATGTCGAACTCGAACTTCCTCAGGCCCTTGAGGTTCACAAGGGCGGAGAGGCCTTCGCGCGAGAAGCGCTGCACCCGCCAGGCCTTGCGGCGGGCCAGGTAATAACACTCGTGCACCGACATCACCCGCTTGATGCCCGCGAGGTCGGGGTTGCGGAAGAGATACTGGGCGACCATGGAATATTCGGACACCACCACGTCGTAATGGGCGCTCCTTACCATGTCCCGTAACACGGAATACATCTCGGGGGAATGGCAGTTCAAGAAATATATGGGAACGGGGGAGAAGAGGAAATCCCGCGCCTTGCGCAGGGGATTGTCGTAGACGGGCATGGGCACCCCTCGGAAGTCGCGGCAGAAACGCGCCACCGTCTCCACATGGTCCCATTCTTCAGGGGAGACGAAGGAGAGCAGCGAGACGTTGTGCCGCCGGGAGAGGATGCGCACGCGGTTGTAGATGATGATGGGACCGCCGATGACCCTTTCATGGGGAAGGGTCTTGCAGATGAACAGGATATCCATGCTCCTCCCTTCACTCGCGGCTATCGCCCGGTCACCGCCGCCAACGCATTCCCTGCCCAGATTCTAACCCGCCGGCACGAGGTCCGGAACCCGTTCCCCGGGGCGCTTGCGGATAGCCTGCCGCCGCCCGTTCCCGCCACGGGAGTCAAAACAGCCCGTAGCCCTCCTTTTCCCGCTCCGTCCGGTGGTAAAGCGGCGGAAAAACCGGGGGCCAGCTCCCGGTGAGAGCCCGGGACTTTCCCTTGTACGCTCACTCCTTTCACCGCGAGGCGCCGCGACCCCGCCTCGGAGCGATTTCTCCAACCCGGGGACCTTGCCTTTTCCCCTCTCTCCTTTCCCACCTTATAGACCGCTCCCGTGGCGACGGGGAACCATCGAACGGGGGATTGCGCCGCGAGAAAAGCTCCCTCCTATCTCTCCTCCGCGCCGACCCTCGGAGCCGGAGCCGGGAGGGAGCCTGAGTGCCAGCCGGGAAGGCCCTCTCCGGGGGAACGCGCCGCAGGACGTCAACGGGGGAGGCCCGGAGCCGCGGCGCTTATCAAAAGCTAGCCTGAATCTATGGTCAATCATGGTATCCAAACAGGCCGTGTTTCTGCTACAATCCTGGCGGAGACAAAGGAAGGGAGGTGGCGGCCTTGCGGCTCTTCATCAGCGGGATATCCGGTTATCTGGGCGGAGTGGTGCTGCGTTCCCTGGAGCAGGAACCGTTCATCGAGGAGATCGTGGGCATCGACGTGCGCCCGCCGGCCGTCACCGCGTCCAAGCTGCGCTTTCACCGCCTGGACGTGCGGGACCGCGAGGGCGTGAGGCGGGCTCTGCGGGGCTGCGACGCGGCCCTGCACATGGCCTTCATCCTGGACGAGATCAGGGACAAGAAGGAGACCCACGACATCAACATCAACGGCTCCAGGAACGTCTTCCACGCCTGCCTGGATACCGGGGTCCCCTGGTTGATCCAGCTCTCGAGCATGGCCGCCTTCGGCGCACATCCCGACAACCCCTTCCCCATGGACGAGGAGGAATACCCCCGGGGCGACCCCCGCTGCTATTACTCCTACGGCAAGGCCGAGATAGAGCACTACCTCTTTCGCCTCACCCAGCTGCACCCAGAGCTCACCTTCACCATCCTCAGGCCGTGCGTGATCGTGGGCGAGGGCATGGACAACACCGTCTCGCGCATCTTCGGCCGCCGGCTGGCCATGCGCCCGAGGGGCTCCGATCCCCATACCCAGTTCATCCACGAGGACGACCTGGCGGAGGCCGTCCGCCTGGTGCTGATCTCTGGAGCCAGGGGTATATACCACGTGACCAGCGACGACACCATCGCGCTTTCGGAGATGATCAAAAGGGCCGGCATGGCGGCGCCGGCGGTGAACGCCGACCTCATGTGCGCCCTGGCGGACACGGCCTACCGCCTACGCCTCTCGCCCATCTCCTCGCACTGGATAAACATGTTCCGCCATTCCATGGTGGGAAGCAACGAGAAGATCAAGCGGGAGCTGGGTTGGAGGCCGCGATTTACCTCCCGGGAGCTGTTCGGGCTGGTGCTGGAGGCGGGCCGCGGGTCCCGGCGCAGGGGATGAGCCGACCCGCCTTCCAAGGAAGGGAACGACGGCGAGGCCGGCAAGAGAGCCGGTCCGGAGGCCGCCATATGCAGCGCGGTCATAGCGCGTAGGTCATGTAGGCGGTCAGCGGTAAAGAGGAGGGAGAGGATGAGCGGGAGCGGTGAGCGCTACGACGTCGTGATCATCGGGGCAGGGGTGGCCGGGCTGGTATGCGGCTGCTACCTGGCGCGCGCCGGTCGCCGGGTGCTGCTGCTCGAGCACGGCAACGCGGTGGGGGGCAACATCCAGGGCATCCGGCGCAAGGGCTTTTATTTCGATGCCGGCTCGCAGTCCACGGAGAACGTGGGCATCCTCTTCCCCATCCTCCAGGACCTGGGGATATACGACCCGGGGCAGTGGGAGCGCTCGGAGTGGCGCTGGGTCACCCCGGACTGCGACGTCACCCTGCGCGACTTCGGGCAGGTGCGCGAGGACTTCAAGGGCTTCTTCCCGGAATCCGCCGTCGACATCGACGCCTGGTTCGACTTCATCGAGCCGGGATGCGCGGTGATGCGCGACCTCATGTCCGCCCCGTTCCCCCTCGTCCTGAGGGGACGCGAGAAGCTCCGCAACCTGGCGAGGATGACCAGGGTGGGCCTTCCCATGCTGGGGCTGATGTCCGAGACCCTGCGCATGTCCGGCAGCGAAAAGGGCCGGGAGATATTCCGGGACCCGCGCCTGGCATTCCTCTTCGGGGAGTTCGGGGACACCAACATGCTCCTCTTCATGCACTACTCCTTCTGGTACAGCTTCCTCTACGACTACGTCTATCCCCGGGGGGGCCTGGCCGCCCTGGGGGAGATGCTGGCGGCGAGGTTCCGGGAGCTGGGCGGCGAGCTGCGCCTCTCCTGCACCGTGGACCGCATCCTCACCTCGGGAAACACCGCGGTGGGGGTGGAGACCCGCGCCGGCGAGCGCTTCGCGGCGGAAAAGGTGGTGAACACCGGCAACCCCAAGCGCCTGGTCACGGAGATGTGCGACCCCTCCCTCTTTCCCGCCCGCTACCGGGAGAGGATAAAGAACGCCCCCGTGAGCATCTCGGTGATCACCGCCTTCCTGGGGCTGGACATGTCCGACGGCGAGCTGGCGCAGCACATGAAGACGCACCACGTGGTGCACTGGAGGACCTATTCCAACCGCCAGGACATCTACGACCCCGAGCAACACCGCAAGGGTTGGGCCCTCATGAGCTGGTGTTCCATGCACGACAAGAGCCTGGCCCCGGAGGGGAAGAACTCCCTCATCGTGCAGATCCCCGTGCCCTACGACTGGATGAACGGATGGGGGACGGGATCGGCGGACCCCATGGCGCGCAACGAAGCCTACCGAGCCCTGAAGGAAAAGGTGCTAGAGGACGTCATCGCGGACACCGAACACATCCTGCCCGGGCTGCGGGACAGGGTGGCCTACCGCGAGCTGGCCACCCCCCGCACCCTGGCGCGCTACACCCTCAACCCCCAGGGCTCCATCATGGGATGGTCGTACGACATGTACAACACCCCCCTCTTCGGGCGCTTCGGGAAGTTCACCACCCCGGTGAAGAACCTCTACATGGCCGGCCATTACTCCGTGTGGCCGGGGGGCATCGTCTTCAGCGCCCTATCCGGGAAGCTGGTGGCCGAGGGCATGTACGAGGGTTTCGCGAAGGTCTTGCTGTACTGACCGTCACGCCGGGCGCGGCCGTCTTCGGAGGCCAGTACGGGCCGAACGCCCCCCTCAGGCCAGGCGGCGAGGGGGCACGAAGACCGACCTGATCCCGGTCCGCCGCAGGGCCATGGCCTCTCCCGGACAGTGATAGGCGCACACGCCGCAGCCTATGCATCTCTCGTCGTCGATGCGGGCGAGGTCGTCCACCAGCTCTATGGCCTCCATGGGACACATGTCGATGCAGGTGCCGCATCCGTTGCACAGGTCGGCGTCCACCCCGGCCCGGTAGGAGGTGTAGGTCTGCATGGGGGCGGCCCCGCGGTAATACAGCTCGAAGGTCCCGCAGCAGCACTTGCAGCAGTTGCAGATGGCGAACTCGTCCCGCTGCAGGTCGTTCTTCTCGTGGAAGAACTTGTGGACCAGTCCCGCCTCCTCGCATTCCTTGAGGATCCTCTTGGCCTCCTCTCGGGATATCTCGCGGCCGAAACCATAGTCGATCATGAAGCGGGCCGAGCGCCCGAAGGTGAGGCAGTTGACCTTCTCCTCCGTGACCTCGCATCTCTTGCCCAGGAGGTCCTTGTGGTGGCGGCAGTAGCAGTGGCTGACGGCGAAGGTGTCGAACTTGTCCGCGATCTCCATGGCGTCCTCCAGGGGCATGACGCCCTCCCCTTTTACGTCCACCTCGCACTCCACCGGCACCACCCGGGTTATGGGGGGGATGGCCTTGAGCGCCTCCACCACGTTGTCGTAGTTCGACTGCACCATCTGCGAGAGTTCCTCGAAGAGCCTCTCGAAGAGCACCGCAAGCTTTTTCTCCTTCTCCCCCTTCTCTCCCCGCACCATGGTCAGCTCGAAAAGGCCCGGGAAGGGGGGCATGATGGTGAACACCTCCACCCCCGTGCTGCGGCTGGTGGTGACCATCAGGGCTCCCTTGCGGAGGAGACGGTCGAGCATGGACCTCATGGCATCTTCTTCCATGCCGCAGCGCTCCCTGATCTCCTCCAGGTTCAGCGACGGCTTGGTGAAGAGGTGCAGGAAGGCCGCCTCCTCCTCGTCCATGATGGTGCGCAGCAGCTCGAGCAGGGTGTCGTTCACGGGCATGGGCACGGGCCCCGCCGCGATCATGGCCGCCGCCGCCTTCGTCCATACCTTCTCGGACATGCCTACCTCCTTGGTGGAACGTGCCGCCGACCGGCACATCCTCTTCCCTTTTCGCGCTGGGATCCCGGACAATCCTTGCTTGCCCATACTATACCACCCGCCGTAAGGTGAGTCGGCCCGCCCTTGGGATTGCGCCGCTTCCCCGCATGAGAGAATGCGGCGACCCTTCCCGGTGTACGGGTTATGGAAGGCGACCCGCCAAAAGGATTGATACCGGACCTTCGATGTGTTGGCGATACCCCCATGCTTATAGCTGGGAGCGCAGCTCGCGTTTCAGTATCTTCCCGATGGAACTCTTGGGGAGGGACTGCAGGATGCGCACCTCCCGGGGCCGCTTGAAGGACGGCAGGCGCTCTTCGCAAAAGGCCAGGATCTCCTCGGGCGCGGCCTCCACTCCCGGTTTCAGGGCCACGCAGGCCACGATCTCCTCCCCGTAATCGGGGTCGGGGACCCCGATCACCGCCGCCTCCGCCACCGCCGGGTGCTGGTAGAGGACCTCCTCGATCTGAGTGGGCATGATGTTCTCGCCGCCCTTGATGATGATGTCCTTCTTGCGGTCGGTGATGTAGAGGTAGCCGTCCTCGTCCAAGTACCCGATGTCGCCGGTGTGCAGCCAACCGTTCCGCAACGCCTCCGCGGTCTCCTCGGGGCGCTTGAGGTACCCCTTCATGACCTGGGGTCCCCGGATGACCACCTCCCCGATCTCGCCCGGCCCGAGCTCGTTGTCGTCCTCGTCGAAGATGGCCAGCTCCATATTGTCGTAGGCCTTGCCGGTGGAGCCGTCCCTCCATTCCATGCTGGGGCGCAAGCAGGCCCCCATGCCCGTGGATTCCGTGAGCCCGTAGAGCTGGCGCATGGTGCAGCCGAACTTCTCCATGAAGGCGCGGCGGAGCTCCAGGGGCAAAGGCGCTGCGCCGGCGATGCAGTCCTTGAGCGAGCTGGTATCGTACTTGTCCACGTTGGGATGGTTGAGGATGAGGGAATACATGGTGGGCACGGCGGGGAAGAAATTGACCCGGTAACGCTCGATGAGGCGCAGGCACTCCTCGGGGTCGTACCAACGCATCATGATCGCCTTGCCCTCCGGGAACTCGTTGAAGTTGCTGGCGTTCATGGCCCCCACCCCGTAGATGTGCGCCAGCGGCAGGCACATCAGCCCGATCTGGGGCTCCTTGACCTCGTTGGCGCGGTAGGCGCTCTCGGCGGAGGTGACGAGGTTCTCGTGGGTGAGCATCACCCCCTTGGGCTTGCCCGTGGTGCCGGAGGTGTACATGAGCATGGCCAGGTCGTCCGGCTCGCGGTCCACGATCTCCAGCTCGGAGGGGCCCGAAGAGAGAAGGCGCTCGTATGAAAGGGTGCGCGCCCCGTCCTCTCCCCCCACCACGATGACGTGGCGCACCCGCTCCATCCCTTCCACCGCCTCCAGCACCTTGGGCGCGATTACGGCGTCGGTTATCACCGCCACCGTCCCGGAATCCTCAACTATAAAGCGCATCTCCTGCGGGGTGAGCACGAAGAGGATGGGGAGCGCCACCCCTCCCATGGCGAAGATGGCGCTGAAGGACTCGAAGACCTGGGGGCAGTTGGACATGGTCACCGCCACCACGTCGCCCACGCCCACTCCTAGGTCCCGGAGCGCGCGTTCCAGGCGCCCGGAGGCGTCCCGCAGCTCGGTGTTGTAATACTCGCGGTCCTCGAAGACGATGGAGACCACCTCTCCCACCCTCTCGTAATACTGTTCCCCCAGCATGGCCACGTTCATGGCTTACCCCCTTCTTACCTCACCTTCTCCCCCTGCATGGGACCGTATCCCCCGATCCCGTGTAAGTGGCAATAAATACCATCCGCGAACATGACATCCGCGCCACCCATGATCGCGGGACCGACCCCCTTCAAGAAACCGACCGCCTGTCAATAAATATACAGCAACCCAAAAGCTGCGGAAAGCAATATTTACTTCCTAGTTTACTATGCTGACCGTTATCACGCCGCCATACTCTTTATATCCCCGGCCGCCAAACCTAAACCCCCTGCCATCGGGAATCCCGTAATACCCGCTTCCGGCCACGGCGTGTCAGCTGCCGGGCTTGAGAGCGCGGGTCAAGCACCAAACCGCGAACCACCTCAAGGCTCCGGCAATCGGAAGAGGAGAGAACCATGAGGTTGAATGGCGCTATCCGGTATGCTACCATGCGGTAGTAAAGGGGATGCTTGCGAGCACCGTCGGATTGGGGGGAAACCATCCGCTCTTTCGCGAGTCCTCGAGTTGGCTGTTCCATAAGCACCCGGGCTATCCGGTCGAGCCCTTCCGCCGCATGGAGCGCGGCGTTCCAGCAGCCGTGCCATAAGGCGGCGCGAGAAGTCCCGTGCGGTAGGAGGTCATGTCGCCCCCTCACCCTGGCGGCGGAGTCTGGGAGACCGATGCCTGGACATATGGATCAACGCGACCAAGACACCCCCCGCCTGGTGACGTCACCTTGGCCGGGGCCGCCCACGGGGATGCTCGCGTACCCCCGGCATCACCTCACGGAAGTATATCGGCTTGCTAAGAGACGGAGAGGAGTAAAGGAGGGAGCCAATGCGCGCACCGGGTAACAGCGGATTTCGGAGGAGGCATTCCTTTTATATCACCTTCGCGACCCTGATCGCCGTCTTGGCGGCAACCGCGCTGGCGCCGCTGCCGGTTGAGCGAGCCCAGGCACAGCCGCCGACCTTCACCCCCGCCACCTTCGACCTCTTCAGCATGTTCCCCCAGCAGGCCCTCTCCCCGGCCACGGGCAGGACGGTCACCTGGATGCCGGTGGAGACCCGCAACATCTCTGGCACCGGAGACTGGACCTGGCTGTCGGTCAAGGTGGAGTCGCCGTACTTCAACGCCTTCGTCTTCCCGGCCCTGGTAAGGCCGTCCGGTCCGGAGGGGAAAGCTAAATCGTGGGTGCTGGTCACCTGTTCACCCGCCACCCCGGAAGGAACGGTCGGCTACTTCAAGGTCACCGCCACACGCGGAACGGAGAAGCACCGCCTGTGGCTGAAGGTGACCTCCCTTACTTCCCGACCAGTGCTGGAGAACTCGCCTGGAGACACTCTCACCGGGCAGGGCTACCGCAAGCCGCTCCTGCAGGCCTATACCGGCACCCCGCTCACCTGGTGCCTCGCGGCCACCAACCACGGGGGCGGCACGGACACCTTTTCCCTCTCCTACCGCGCCGACTTTCCCTGCAGGGTCAGGTTCACCAACACCGCGGGAGCGGAGATAGACCGGGTGACCCTGGGTGGGCTGAGCCATAACTACCTCTATTCCACCCCCGCCTACGTCACCGCCGAGGTCGTCCCCACCGCTCCCCTGCCTAAGAACCGGCCCGGAAGCGTGGTCTTCGAGCTGGGGCCCGGCACGCGTTCCTCCACCACCTCGCAGGTGACGGCGCAGTTGCTCAACCCCGGCATGCTCTTCTGCGTCAACGATCTCGAGGGCCTGCGCCCCCACGCGCACCAGGTGATGCCGGGGGAGATGACTACCTTTATCTTCCATGTGACCAATTTCGCACCCTCCCCGGCGGACATCACCCTGGAGGTCTCCGCGCAGGGGGAAGGTTGGGATGCAAGCCTGGACAGCGCCAGGCTGGAGGGCCTCGCTCCCGGAGAGACGCGGCAGGCGATGCTCACCGCCGTCGCCCCCGCAGGCGCCGCGGCGGGCGATGCGCTGGAGGCGACGGTAACCGCAAGAAGCACCTCGGGAGAGGCGGAAACGGTGGAGGTGGCCGCGGAGGTCACGGACGTGCCCAACATCTATTATTTCGCCATCGATTCCATGGAACCCCAATACCTCGACCTAAACCGCGCCGGCACGAGGCCGGGCCGCGACGGGGACTGGCTCATGCCCAACGTCCGCGCTTTTCTCTCGGACTGTGTACGTTACCGTGACGCGCGCGTCTACCTGCCCTCCGCCACGGACATGAACCACACCAACGCCCTCGCCGGCACCTACACGGGCACCGCGGGCATCTACATGGTCGGGGGCAACTTCGTTTCCTTCACCGAGCATGACGAGGTGATCACCGCCGCCAACTCCATGGCCCTGATGCGCCACGGCCCGCAGGGCGAGGCGGTGAAAAGGGTCTTCGAGGTGGCCAAGGAGGAGACGGGGGGCAAGGCCCTCACCGGGTTCTGGTCCAACAAGAACTGGCTGGCGGACATCGAGGGAGAGCGGGGGGTGGACATCGTGGGTAGCAGCGAGCGCTTCCCCCTCTTCTTCCCTCCCCCCTATAAATACTTTGCGGCGGGAGACCCGCGGACGGACAACGATCCCTGGGACCCCCTCTCGGCGCCCTTCTCCGCCTGCCTGTACAACGACACCATGCGCGAGATCATAATCCCGGCCCTGTCGGGTCAGTTCAACCTCGTGCTGGGCCTGGGGCTCTACCTCATGCCCATCAACATGGTGATCGGGTTCATGCCCGGCAACCACTGCGAGGACCGCTATCTTGTGGACTCCTTCCTGCGCTCCATCGCCGAGGAGGACCCGGACGTCTGCTACATCAACGCCGCCGACCTGGACAACACCGGCCACTTCACGGGGAGCTCCTGGGAAAGCGGGGAATGGGACGGCCGGGGGACACCTGGCGCCACGGATGACGTGAGCCGCTATAGCCCCTGGATGCGCCGGGACGAATGCCTGGACATCTGCCGGGAGGTGGACGAGCTCTTCGCGGAGTTCATACGTACTCTGAAGGAACGCGGGGTGTATGACAACAGCATCGTGGTGCTGCTCTCCGACCACGGCATGGAGAACGTCAAGGACGCAAAGAACGGGTACGAGGTCCTGGACCTGCGCCTCATCCTCAGGGCTCACGGCCTGCTGCTCAACGAGGACTATCACGAGGGCGGCGGCACGGAGATCAACCAGATATGGTGCGACGACCCCGCCAAGCTGCAAGCCATCGAGGAGATCCTGGAAGGGTATACCGTGAACGACCCCCAGCTCGGGCCGGTGCAGCCCCTCATGGTCATCAACAGGGACGAGGCCAAGGCAGGCGTGGACTACGGGGAGCTGGGACGCGTGCGCCCCGGGGAGCTGTACTCTGAATTCTGGGCGGAGTACTGGCCCGCTCACCCGGACGGGCAACAAGGACAACTCTGGCCTGACCTCTTCGTGTTCCCCAGGTACAACTACAACGTGGCCTCCCACGGACAGGTCCTGGCCAGCGCCATCAACCCGGTGGGCATCACCCTGGGCAACGTCCCGGACAACGTGCAGCTCGGCTTCCCCGCCGCCCACGGGGGGCTGCAGACCGTGCACATACCGCTGTGCTTCAAGGCCCCCGCCGGTTGGTCCTCCTACCGCCCGGGAACGGCGGTGGACGAGGAGGTTGAGGTGGGAGACATCGCCCCCACCATCTACTTCATCATGGGCTGGGCAGCCCCGTCCTGCGTGGACGGCAAGCCCCTGCCGAAGCCGTAATAGACCAAGCCGCCGGGGGCTTGTCGGGAAGGCGGGCTCCGGTGACAGGGTAGGACGTCACGAGACCACTGCGGCGCGCCGGCAGACCCGAAAGCCGGCGCGCGCCTTTTTGAATGGTGCGGCTCCCCGTGCCCCCGAATGGACGCGCCGGCACGCGAGCATGGCTGCCCCACGCTTCTTCCCTCTGTTCCGAGCGGTCCCGCAAGCCGCGTAACCGCGATGGAGGGCTGAAGCCTGCAGGTGTTATTATCATTTGTGAAAAAACGACGCGAGGGAAAAATCATCTACATGGGCATCTCGAGATGGATTCTTATCCGGATGCTGGTATGTTGTTTCCGGTCAGAGACGGCGTGGTGAAGGATGGGCGATGACCTAGAGGGACGGATCCGGTCACAGGTGCGGGACGGAGCGTTCTCGCCGTGGGCTACAGTCACGGCCTACACGGGCGCGGCCTGCCTGGTTTTCGGATTCCTCTACCTGCTCTCACGTTACAGCTACCTCCTCTTCCACGGCATAGCCGAGGTGTTCAGCGTGCTCATCGCCTGGAGCATCTTCATCATCGCCTGGAACACCAGGAAGACTTCAGCTAATGGATATCTGCTCTTCCTGGGGATCGCCTACCTCTTCGTGGGAGGCATCGACCTCGTCCACACCCTCGCTTACAAGGGCATGGGGGTCTTCCAGGGATACCAGACCAACCTTCCCACCCAGCTCTGGATCGCCGCCCGCTACCTGGAGAGTATCTCCCTGCTCGTCTCCCCCTTCTTCCTGCGCCGCCGGTTCAAGCCCGCCTGGGCCTTCGCCGCCTACGCCGCCGCCTCGGTCCTCATCTACCTCACCATCTTCATATGGGACATATTTCCTGCCTGCTTCGTGGAGGGAATCGGCCTGACCGTCTTCAAGAAGGCCAGCGAATACGTCATCTGCGCTATCCTGCTGGGCGCCCTCGTCTACCTCTACCGCGGCCGGGAGAGACTGGGAAGAAAGGTCTTCTTAATGCTCTCCGCCTCCATCCTGATCACCGTGGCCTCCGAGCTCTCCTTCACCCTCTACGTGGACCCTTACGGGCTCTTCAACCAGCTCGGGCATTTTCTGAAGATCGTCTCCTTCTACCTCATCTACCGCGCGGTGGTGGTGACCTCGCTGACCGAGCCCTACGATCTCCTGTACCGTGAGCTGAAAGAGAGCGAGGAACGCTTCCGCGGCATAATCGAGAACGCCCCCTTCGGCTACTACCGCGTGGATAGGGACGGGCTCTGCCAGTACGTGAACCCGGTATGGGAACGCATGCACGGGCTTACCCTCGAGGAAGTGGTGGGCAAGCCCTTCGAGGTGCTCCGTCCTCGCGAGGAGCCGGAGGCTTACGACCGGTACCTGGAACAAGCTCTCTCCGGGAAGACCGTGAGCGGCGAGATGAGCCGCCTCGCCCGGGATGGCGAAACGGAGCATCTTATCTTCAGTATTCAACCGGTCAGGCGGGGCGGCGAGGTCGTTGCCGTGGAGGGCTTCATCAACGACGTCACCGAGTTGAAGAGGGCGGAAAAGGCGCTGCGGGAATCGGAGGAAAGATACCGGATACTGGCCGAGAACCTTCCCCAGGTTGTGTTCGAGATCGATGCGGAAGGATATATCACCTACGTTAACCGCGCCGGCCTCGAGATGTTCGGATACACGAACGAGGAGGTAGCGCGCGGCCTTCATGTTCTGGAGGTCATAGATCCCGCTGACCGCGCGCGCGCCGAGCGTGACGTCAGAAAGATACTGTCAGGGGCCTCATCGGGGGACATGCGGGAATACCTGGCGCGCAGAAGGGACGGATCCACCTTTTCCTGCATGGTATATTCCACGGTCATCAGGGACAAGGGAGGCAGGCCGGTGGGGATGAGGGGCATCCTCACCGATATCAGCGAACGCAAGCGCATGGAGGAGGAGATCATCAGGGCCAACCGTGAGCTCGAGCTCTACGCGGAAGTGGTCTCCCACGACCTCCGCGGTCCAGTCTCCGTCATCCGCTCCGCGGTTGCGGGCATGGAGGGAATGCTGGAAGGGTGCGACGACCGCGGGGCGGCGGAAAACGCCAGGAAGATACTGGAGATCATGCGCCAGAGTTCGCAGGCGGCGCAGGCGCTCATCGACGACCTGCTGGCGCTGGCCAAGGCGGGGCAGGTGCCGGAGAGGATATCCCCCGTGAGGGTGGGCGAGGTGGTGGAGAGGGTGCTGCGGGAAAGGGCGCCGGAGATGGAAAGCAAAGGAGTACGGGTGGAGCGGGATGAGGAGCTGGGCACGGTGGTGGCGGACCCCACGCACATATACCAGATATTCTCTAATCTTATCGCCAATTCTATCGCCTACAACGACAACGCGCGACCAAAACTGCGTATAGCCTACCGCGAGGAGGGCAGCCTCCACCGCTATACGGTGAGAGACAACGGACCCGGCATCCCCGAGGGGGAGCTCGAGGACATCTTCCTTCCACTCCACAGCGGAGGGGACGGGGGTACCGGGCTGGGCCTCTCCATCGTGCACCGCCTGGTCACCCTCTACGGGGGCACCATCCGCGCCTACAACGACGGGGGAGCCTGCTTCGAGTTCACCCTGCGCGACTACGCCGGACCGGGATCTTGAGGGATAGACCGCGCCGCGCCGGCGGAGTGCGGCGGTCCGCATCGTTCAACCGCCGTGGGGAAGGCCACAATCCCCGGCGACGCGACCTCACGAAGTTCGCGAGGCAAGGATGTTCAGGATGCGCGGGATGGAGAGCTCCAGCTGCAGCCTGCGCCCGGCGGCGATCTCCGGAGCGAACTCCCGGATGAGCTCCACCTCCTCGCGCGTGGGCGGGGGCAGCTCCGCGAGCTCATCCGCCACCATGAGGTCCCAGGGCACCTCCGCTTTTATCTCCTCCACGGTGTGTCCCGGGAAGACCCCCGCGAGGTATATCTCTTTGCTCTCCTCGTGGAAACGGAACACCCCCTTGGTGGCGTAAACGACCTTGGGCCCGCTGCCGGGCGGGAAGCCCGCTTTCTCCCGCGCGTCGTATCCATCGAGGTAACCTGGGGACGAGACGTAATCGACCTTCTCGACGAACTTTCCCCCGCGCATGGTGAGCACCGCCTTGCGCGCGTAGCCGAAGAACTCAGGCGCCCCGCCCGCTCCCATCATACGCATGCGAAAGTCATGGTAGTCCCCGAAAACGGTGGAGTTCATGTTGCCGTAGCGGTCGATCTGCCCCACCCCCAGGAAGGTCACGTCCACCAGCCCGCGGTTGACGATGGTGGAGAAGACGTCGATCATGTCGCACGAGTAGGTGTAGCCCCGGGTGCAGGTGGGATCCGCGATATGCAGGGGATTGCGGAAGGGCTCGATGCCCACCAGCCCCGCCTCGGTGAGGATGACGCAGTTGGGGGCGTGGGTGGCCTTTGCCAGCACCCCCGCCGCCATAGGGATGCCCTGGCCGATGACCACGATGTCGCCGTCCTCTATCTCCCTCGCGGCGTTGGCCACGATGATCTCCGCCTCGGTGTATCTCACCTCAGCCATTGACGAACCCCCCTTTCTCCTCCAGGGCACGGAGGAACTCGTCTCGCGTGAGCTGGAAGTTGAAGCTGACCTCGTTCTCGTCCCAGGCGCGCCTTCCCGAGGCCCCGTAATCGGCGGGGATGCTCGGGTAGGGCTTCGCCCGCAACTCCTGCAGGTACTTGAGGCCGAAGCGGTCAGCGTAGTGCTGCAGATACTCCCGCCGGTCCGCGACGCCGTAAACCCATTCATCCATCCACGCCTTCCCGCCCTCCTCGCTCATGGTCTGCATGAAGAGGAGGCTGCGGAAGATCATGTCGTAGTCGTAGAAACCGAGTAGCTCCGAGGGGTGGGCTCCCCAGGGCTCCTCCACCACCGCGCAGACGCGGAACGACGGCACGATGGTGAGATGGGGGGATCGCATGATGGTATCCCTGTCCACGATCTGCTCGCAGGAGACGATGACGCGGCTCGACGCCAGGCAGGCCCACTTGGAGTTGATCAACGCCCCCCACAGCTGGGCGTTGCCCGCCTTGTCGGCGCGCTGGACGTGCAGGACGGCGACGTCGGGGTTGCGTCCCTTGACCACCACCACCTTCTCGCCGGTGAAGGGGCATTCGACCTCTCCGAACTTCTGCCCCGCGCAGATGGTCTCCTTGCGGTAGACGTCCGTCTCCCTGATGCCGGACATCACCGGCAAGAAGGGATAGCCCATAGCCCCCGCCTGCAACATGGCGAGCAGGGTATAGTTGGAATAATCCTCCACCTCCACCTCGCCCCGGCGGAGGGCTCTCTCGAGCACCGTCTCTATCCTCTCGCCGGCGACGCGGAAATTGTAGGCCATGATGAGGCTGCTCACGCACTTTCCCAAGATGAGCTGGTCGATCTCGTCGATGCCCCCCTGTTGGAAGACCGTGAGGTTCTTCCTGCCCTGGCGGATGATCTCGTGGATAAGGGCATATGGTGTGCCGTAAAGGCAGTTGGCGATGACCAGGGAATCGCCGTCGCTCACGAAGCGCTCCACCGCCTCCCTGGCGGTCATGCGCTTGTCCTCCTGCATGAATTTTTCAGGCATGTGGACCTCCTTCCCCGCTTTGCCGTTTCGTATTCGTTTCAGGCCCTGTCCTTTCTGCGCTCATCCTTCGCTCCCTTCGGTTTCCGCGACTCGCTCCGTCCAGGCGACTGGCACCGCTGTGCCTCCCTGCGGTCGGCCCAGTCGCTTTCGCGCTGCGCTTCTCTCCCCGCGTTTGCGTCTCGCGCGCACGCATGCGTGCCAGGCCTGGACCTCGCTGCGCTCGCCTCTCGTTCGCTCCGACCTTCGCGTACTCGCTCCGTCCAGGCGACTGGCACCGCTGTGCCTCCCTGCGGTCGGCCCAGTCGCTTTCGCGCTGCGCTTCTCTCCCCGCGTTTGTGTCTCGCGCGCACGCATGCGTGCCAGGCCTGGACCTCGCTGCGCTCATCCTTCGCTCCCTTCGGTTTCCGCAACTCGCTCCGTCCAGGCGACTGGCACCGCTGTGCCTCCCTGCGGTCGGCCCAGTCGCTTTCGCGCTGCGCTTCTCTCCCCGCGTTTGCGTCTCGCGCGCACGCATGCGTGCCAGGCCTGGACCTCGCTGCGCTCGCCTCTCGTTCGCTCCGACCTTCGCGTACTCGCTCCGTCCAGGCGACTGGCACCGCTGTGCCTCCCTGCGGTCGGCCCAGTCGCTTTCGCGATGCATTCTGTCGTTATGTTATCTATAATCCGAGGAGGTTGGCGGCGTTGTGATAGAGCCACTTCTCCAGGACGCCCTCGCGAAGCGGCATCTGCCTTATCTCCTCCACCAGTTCCGGGACGCTCATGCCCATGAAGAGCCAAGTGGAACCGAAGATCACGCGGTCCGACAGTATGGTGTTGCCATATTCCACCAGGGGCTCCCAGCCGGTGTTGTGCCTCCCCACGTAGCGCGGGCGCATGGAGGCGAAATCGACGTACACGTTGGGATGGCGCCAGGCCACCGCCACCAGTTCCGCCGTCCAGGGCCAGCCGCCATGCCCCGCGATGATCTTGAGCTCCGGGAAATCCAGCGCTACCTGGTCGAGGTGCGAGGGGTGCTCGACGAACATGGGCAGGCTGGCGAAGCTCACCGACTGGTGCAGCCACACCGGCACCCCGAGCTCCACGCACTTGGCGTAGATGGGATAAAACTTGCGGTGATCGGCGGGGATCCCCTGCATGAAGGGGCGCATGGCCACGCCGGTGAGGCCCAGCTCCTTCACGCAGCGCTCCACCTCGCGCACCGCGTCCATGCCCTTGTGAGGATCGATGCCCGCGAAGCAGCGCAGGCGATTCGGGTGGCGGCTCACCACCTCGGCGAAGTAATCGTTGGAGAGGCCTTTTACTCCGGCCACCGTCTCCTCGTCCATGTTGTAGAGCACCGCCACCTCCACCCCCCAGGAGTCGAGCATGGCGATGAACTGCTCTTCCGTCTGCGCCAGCGGCTCCACCCGCGGTTCCAGGAAACGGTAGAGCTCCTCCTCGCTCATCTCCTCCTTGGCCCGCGCCAGTTCCTCGGCCTCCAAGCCCAGCATGGGGGCGACGCGCGGCCCGTAGATCCTGCGGAGGTACTCGGACATCTGAGGAGGGAGGCCGGTTATCTGGTCTATAACGGCCTCCTTGGTCGGCAGGTTGCACAGGCAGTCGATGATCTTCAATACCCCACCTCCATTCTCTTACCTTAACGGCGACCCTGTTCATTCAGGCGGAGACGGCGGCTGCCCTGGCGATACGGACGTCCTGGGACGGCGTCCCTCCCGCCACCCCGATCGCGCCCGTGAGCGCGCCCTCCGCGTCGAAGATGGGCAGGCCGCCCGGCACGGGGCAGAGGCGCTCGTTCCAGCCGGCGGTGGGTATGCCCAGTCCGGGAAGGTCCCGCACGCCGTAGCGCGTCACCTCGGAGCTGGGCGCGCGGAAGGCGGCGGCCGTCCAGGCCTTGTCGCGGGCGAGCTCGGCGGTGGGATAGGGGGCGCCGTCCATGCGGTAGAGCACCCGCGGCCAGCCCTCGGCATCGCTCAGGCAGACGCTCACCGCCAGCCCCATCTCCTCCGCCCTGGCCATGGCCGCCTCCACCAATTTTACATATTTATCCAGCCGACTCTCGAGCGGCGGGTCCTCGGCATCGTACATGGCCGACCAGCAGCGCTGGCTCACGGTGTTGTCGTCCTGGGCGGATGGGGTGCCGCTGGTGCCTACGCCCCCGATGACGGCCATTTCCTTGTCGCGGATGGGGATACCGCCCATGATGGTGGTCAGCCTCCCCTTGTGCTTGAACTGCAGCCCCATGCCGTGGTGCCCGAGGGGGAGCTGGTCCAGGGGCATGACCGCGGTGCGGGGGTCGGTCATGCGGCCCAGCATGAGGGTGGGGGCGAGGAAGGTGGCCGCGGTCCAGGCCTTCTCCACCCCGATGTCGAAGGTGGCCGGCGGGGCTCCTTCCATGCGGTGCGCCGCGATCACCGCACCCGCCTTGTCCACCACCACGATGCTGCAGGGCCAGCCGATGAGGTCCTCGGCCATGCGCTCCGCCGCCTGCAGGCCTTTGCGCGCCAGGTAGAGGGTGACCACGTCTATCTCGTTGCCGTTGGCCATGGTTATCCCTCCTCTCCCACACGCGCCGGCCAGTCCGCGGTGGCTACCAGGTCGGCCTTGGATTTGAGCACGTTCTTCAGGATGACGTCCCCCGCCTTCACGGGCGCCACCACCTTGACCTTCGCCGTCTCGCGCATGATGGGCTTCATGAGCACCTTGAGGACGGGGCGGGAGGTCCGCACCGGCAGCAGGGGACAGGCCTCGTCCTCGGTACGCACGGTGGCGGTGAGGGTGCGCACGGGGTTGCGCAGCTCCTCCAGGACGTACTTCTGCCCCTGCTTGCACTCCGCGCCCTTCAGGGCGGTCACCATGCCTCCGCGGTCGATCACCGCCGTGACGCGGCATCCCAGCGGGCAACCGATGCAGATGACCGTCTCGCGGGGGGACATTTCAATCGCCTCCCCTCAGCTCGCAGTCCACCACCAGTTCTCCCTTGATCCCCGCTTCTTTCATCGCCTGCCCCTTCACCTCCAGGATGATCATCTCGCTGGGACGCACGGTGCGATACCTCTTCCACAGGACGCCGCCCACCTTGACCGTGGCCTTGAGGCCGGGCCGCTCCACCCGCATGTGCAGGGTCACGTCGTCCTTGCCCGAGACGTACTGGGGGACCACGTACTTGATGTTCTTACCCGGGACCACCCTGACCCCCGTGGCGGCCTTGAGCCTGCCCTTATCGGCGTAGGCCGCGGCGGAGCGTCCCGCCGCTTCTGCCTCCCAGCTCACCCAGTCAACGAGGTCGTGGACCTGGACCACGTTGCCACCGGCGAAGATGCCCGGCACAACTGTCTGCCGGTTCTGGTCCACCACCGGACCCCCGGTCGCCGGGTCCAGTTCCACTCCCGCCTTGCGCGAGAGCTCGTTCTCGGGGATGAGCCCGGCGGAGATGAGCAGACAGTCGCAGGGGAAGAGCTTTTCCGTGCCCGCTATGGGGCGGCGCTCCGCGTCCACCCTCGACACCGTTACCCCCTCCACCCTCTCCTCGCCGTGGATGAAGGTGACGGTGTGTTCGAGCAGGAGGGGAATCCCGAAGTCGTGCAGGCACTGCACTTCGTTGCGGATGAGCCCGCCCGGCCAGGGCATGATCTCCACCACCGCCTCGACCTTCGCTCCCTCCAGGGTGAGACGGCGTGCCATGATCATGCCAATATCGCCGGAGCCCAGGATGACGTAGCGCGATCCCGGCATGTATCCCTCTACGTTCACGAAGCGCTGGCACGTGCCCGCCGTCATCACACCGGCCGGCCTGGTGCCGGGTATTCCGAGGGCGCCGCGCGCACGCTCGCGGCAGCCCATGGCCAGGACCACGGCGCCGGGCTTGAACTTCATGTAGCCGTGCCGGCGGCTCACGGCGGTGATGCCCCGCTCCGCGTCCAAGTCGATGACCATGGTCTCGAGCCGCGCCTCCACGCCCAGCGATTGCGCCCTTCCGATGAACGCCTTCTCGTACTCCGGCCCGGTCATGTCCCGTCCGAAGTAGAGCAGCCCGAAGCCGTTATGGATGCACTGCGGGAGCAGGCCGCCCAGCTGCTCGGCCCTCTCGACGATCAGGACTCTCTCCGCGCCGCGCTCGCGGGCGGCGATGGCTGCGGCAAGCCCGGCCGGGCCCGCCCCGATCACGGCGACATCGACCCGCTCAGCCATCTCCGCCTCCTTCCTCCAGAAGCTGCTTGGTCCGCAGGGGCACCTGTTGCGAAGCCCCTCCCGCCTTGGTCACCTCGGTCTCGGGGATGCCCAGCTCGCGGGCGAGTATGCGCGCCACGCGCGGACCGCAGAAACCGCCCTGGCAGCGGCCGGTTCCGGGGCGGACCCTGAACTTGACCCCGTCCAGGGTGGTGGCCCCGCGCCTGATGGCCTCCACGATCTCTCCCTCCGTCACCGTCTCGCAGCGGCAGAC
The DNA here is from genome assembly GCA_014360645.1 of Actinomycetota bacterium. Taxonomy (NCBI): domain Bacteria; kingdom Bacillati; phylum Actinomycetota; species Actinomycetota bacterium. Next base: position 204,565 of record JACIXD010000004.1, read on the forward strand.
CACGTGGCCGTAGCGCGGGTCCTTCCTTATCAAGGCCTTTCTCTCCTTCTCGGAGAGCATGCTGAAGTCGGGGATGTCCTTGCGGTAGGGGTTGAACTTCGGGTTCGGTTCCAGCGCGAGGCCGTCTTTCCGGAGTATATCCAGCACCTCCAGGGCAGCCCCCGGGCTGGCGCTGACCCCGGGGTAACCGATGGTCATGTTGATGAAGCGGGGCACGCGTGCCGACATGGCCACCTCGCACTCGTGCCAGCCGATCTCGAAGTTCCGGAACATGAGGTAGCCGCAGAAGGAGTTGATGACATCCTTCTCCGAGATCTCGGGGATGATCTTGCGCGCGTTTTCGATAGCCCGGCGCGCCATGAGCGCGGTGGTGGAGCGGTCGTGGCGCCGATTGATCTGCAGCTGGATGCCGAAGAGAAGGTTTCCCTCCACGGTGGGCACCACGATGTTCATATCCCCCGGCTCCTCGGGCAGCACCGCCAGCAGGCTCCCGGCCAGTTCGGAGCAGTTGCGGTCGAGCACGCCCACGTAGCCCTTGATGGGGAAGAGGACGAAGTCGTCCGCGTTGACCATGGCCGCGATCCTGTCCACCCATTCCCCCGCCGCGTTGATGACGTAACGCGCCTTGATCTCGCCCCGGTTCGTGCGCACCCTGAACTCGGTATGGCCGGCCTCTATGTCCTCCACCTCCGTCTCCAGCATCAGCCGGACCCCGTTGGCTACGGCGTTTTCCACCAGCGCCTGGGTGAGGTAGACGGGATGGACCACGGCTATGGCATGGTCGTAGAGACCGCCCTTTATCTCGGGGGATATATGGGGTTCCCTCTCCTTCAACTCCGGATAGGGATAGTAGGTGTCGGAGCCCAGGCCCAGGCTCTCGGTGCGCCGGGCCAGTTTATCCAGCTTCTCTTTCTTGGTCATGTCCCGGATCATGAGGTACGCGCCCACCTTCTTGAAGGGCACGTCGAGCTCCCTGCACAGCGGCTCCATGAGGGGAAGCGCCCGCCACAGAAGCCTGGTGCGGTGATACTCGGGCCGGAACTCCAGGGTGTCCCTTCCCTGGCAGACCACGCCGACGTTGGCCTTGGTGATCCCCCAGCCCACGTCGACGTTCTTCTCCACCAACGTGACATCCACCTTGTACCTGGAGAGCTCACGTGCGGTGGCGGCGCCGAGCACCCCCGCGCCGATGATGAGGACCTCGGTTTCCATTACGGGCATCTTCCCCTCCCTTCCTCTAGAGAAGCGTAGAGTCCAAGCATGATGATATTTTCGTTAATGGCATAAGTCAAAAGTACGGGCCGCTGGTGGGGTCAGATCTTCGATCTTCGAAAACGGGTCCCGCGCATGGTTTCTCGGATCGACCGCAGGCCGCTTCCGAACGGGCCGGTGTTTCTCGGGGAAACATCTGCAGTGGTTTGTCCCATGTCCGGGGCTGACCCCATTATATTGCATATTGCAAACTTTTCAGGATTCAATTATCATGGCGTTGTGGACGAACTGAGGAGGACACGTGAATTCTAAGAAGAGACCGAACGACCTGAGTGAAAAGGTCGTGCTGATCACGGGAGGAGCGAGCGGCATCGGTTTCGCCGTCGCGGAGAGTTTCGCCGCCAGGGGAGCGATACCCGTCCTCGTGGACATCAACGGGGACAGCCTGGAGGGAGCGCTTGCGGCATTGCGGGAGAACGGCCGCCGGGCCCATGCCTTCCGCGCGGACGTAACCTCCGTCGGTGACCTGCGCCGTATCACCGGCGAACTCGAGGCCACAGGCCTCGTGCCGGACATCCTGGTGAACTGCGCGGGCATCACCCTCATCGCCCACGTCACCGCCACCGACCACGAGGAGTGGAAGCGCATCATCGACGTCAATCTCATGGGCACCGTCAATACCCTGGAGGTCTTTCTCCCCGCCATGGTCAAAAGGGGTTCGGGACACATCGTCAACATCGGCTCCATCGACGGCATCATCCCCATCCCCGGCCAGTCCGCCTACTGCGCGAGCAAGTTCGCCGTCACCGGCCTTACGGAAGTCCTCTACTACGACCTCAGGGAGAGCGGCGTCGGGGTGACCCTGGTGTGTCCGGGATACGTGAAGACCCCCCTGGCCAACACCTCGACCATCAAGGACCTGCCCCTGCACTTCAGGGGAGCGCGGCTGCTGGAGAGATTCCTTCTGAGCCTCGGCGCATCGCCGCGCAAGGTGGCAGAGCGCATCGTGGACGCCGTGGCCCGCGACCGTTTCCTGGTCATCCCCGGTTTTCCCTCGCGGATGATCTATCACTACCGGCGACTGTTCCCCCGCTTGGCGACGCGCTCCGGCCTGTGGGTGGCGAGGTTCTTCGCCTGGTGGCGGAAGAAGCTGCCCCGGCGGGCGCTGCAGTCGGTCTGAGCGGGCGCGGGCGGCCACGCCCGTCCCGGGTGACCTCGTTCTTGCCGTTCGGATCCGGCAGGAGAGGAGGTATTCCCCGGCCTCGCAAGCGCCGCGCCAGCCGCCGCTGTGGACCTCCTTGCTCTCCAGCTTCTTGTAGGTGAGGAATGAGTCCTCTATTTCACGATGTCCGGAAAACCCGTTCCGACATGTCCCGCCTCGCTTTCTTTTCGCGGGACCGTCCCTGGGGCATGCCGCCGCGCGTCTTTCCCCGTATGGGGTAAGTATACATCCGTGCGGTTGGGGAAAGAACGAAACGGCTTCCCGGGCTGGGTGCCGGCCCTTGCACATATCCATGTGGGCGCGGTGAGGCCTCATGCGGTCCACCGGCCTGAAGGCGGAAAGCCTCTGATGCTTGACGGGAAGACCGGATCGGGACATAATAAACCGACTGGTTGGTCTATTACAGGAGGAAGGTTGGAGGAGACCGAGCCCTCGTCCAAGGGCGAGAAAACGCGCCGGCGCATCGTCGGCCACGCCACCCTGCTCATGTACGAGAAGGGCTATAACCGCACCACCGTGGACGAGGTCATCGCCGCGGCGGGGGTGACCAAGGGGAGTTTCTATTTCCACTTCTCCTCCAAGGAGGAATTGGGGTACGCGGTGATCGAGAGCGCCTCCGAGCATATCCTGGGCCGGCTGCGGGGATTCCTCGACCGCCCGGACCTCACCCCCTACGGGCGCATCGAGGGTATGCTCGAGGAGATCCAGGGCATCGTGGAGTCCGCCGACTGCTCCCGCGGCTGTATCCTCGGCAACCTCGCCCTCGAGACCGGCAACACCCACCGGGGATTCCGGGAGCGGATCGCCCGGGCCTTCCGGGACTGGTCGGAGCTGATCGCGGGCGAGCTGGAGGAGATGAAGCGGGCGGGAGAGCTTCCTCCCGACTTCGACTGCTCCGCCTATGCCGGTTTCGCGGTCAGCGCCCTGGAGGGCGGGATCATGATCAGCAAGGTGACCCGGGACCCGGCCCCCATGCGCAACAGCGTGGCGCTCATCCTCGAGCAGCTCGGGGATCTCGCGGGGCGCGGGAGCACGAGCCCGCGGGCCCGTCCCCGCGGGAAGGGGCGGCGGTAAGAGAGGGGCGGCCGCGGTTGCGGCCGAACGGATGAGGAGGAGATGCTCATGCCGGACGAGACCTACGCGGCGCTGGCGAAACACCTGGACAAGATGCCCATCGGGGCGCCCATGAGCGAGGAGCTCATGGAGATACTGCGCATCCTCTTCACCCCCGAGGAGGCGGAGTTGGGCTCCAGGCTGCCCTTTATGAACACCGGCCTCGATGCCCTCTCCTCCATGACCGGCATGCCCGCGGGGGAGCTGGAAGCGATGCTGGAAGGCATGGTCTCCAAGGGAACCGTCTTCAGGAGCGAGAAGGGCGGGGTGGTCAAGTACCGCTTGCTTCCCACCGTGGTAGGTTTTTCCGAGACGCCCTTCTGGCCCGGGAAGGACAATGAGAGGGTGCGCAAGCTGGCCCCGCTGTGGAGAAGATACTTCGAGTCCTCCTTCGGGAAGGAGCTGGGCGAAAGAGAGGTCCCCGTCCTGAGGGTGGCGCCGGTGCGGGAGGAAGTCGCCTCCGGCTCCCAGGTCCTTCCCTTCGAGACTGTGCGCGACCTGGTGATGGAGGCCGACTACAGGGTGGTGGCCTACTGCCCATGCCGCCAGATACAGGCCTATGCCGGGGAGGGTTGCCGGCACGAGCGGGAGAACTGCTTCCACTTCGGGTCCATGGGGCGCTACATGGTCGAGAGGGGCATGGGCAGGGAGCTGACGCTGGAGGAGACCCTGGAGAAGCTCCGCGAGGCGCACGAGGAAGGCCTGGTGTTCTCCACCGACAACTACCGGGGAAAGGTATCCACCATCTGCTGCTGCTGCGGCTGCTGCTGCGTGTTCATCAACACCAGGAAGGAACTGGGCTTCGCCAATGCCCTGGCTCCCTCCAACTACGTCCCTCACGTCGACGAGAGATCCTGCGTGGGATGCGGCACCTGCGAGGAACGCTGCCCGGTGGAGGCCATAAGCCTGGGAGACGGGGAGACAGCCGTCGTCGACCCGACCCGCTGCCTGGGATGCGGCGTGTGCATTCCCACCTGCTCGGGTGACGCGCTGGTGCTGCGGCGCCGCGAGGATGCCCGGGAGATACCCGCCCTGCAGGAATTCATCGCCGCGCAGATGAAGGAGAAGGGCCGGCCATAAAATGCCATATAATACCGGGGAGGTCCGTGACATGTCGGAGGAAGTATACGAAGGGCTGCGGGAGCTTCTGGACCGCCACCCCACGGGATGTGCGCCGGCGCCGGAGATCATCGAGATCCTCAAGACTCTCTTTAACGAGGAGGAGGCGCGCGTGGCCCTCGGCCTGGGCTTCCGCCCCTTCAGGGTGGAGGACGTGGCTCGCCACGCGGGCGTGGATATCGGGACGGCGCGCGGCTGCCTGGAGTCGTTGGCGGAAAAAGGGGTGGTCTTCGTGCGGGAGAAGGAGGGAGAGCGCGGCTACGCCCTCCTCCCGGTCATGCCGGGCATCTTCGAGTTCCCCTTCATGAAGGGCATGAGCGATGAGATGAGGGATAAGCTCACTCCCCTCTGGAAAGAGTATCTCCCCAAACTGGGAACACGCTTCGGAGGGACGGAGACGAGGTTCTCCCGCATCATCCCCATCCAGGAGGAGGTGGAGAGCGAGCCCGGCGTACTCCCCTACCAGAAGGTCTATGACATGATCGACCGTGCGAAGGTGGTGGGCATCGCCACCTGCGCCTGCCGCGACCTGGAGCGCAAGTGCGACGCGCCGCGCGAGGCGTGCATGCTCTTCGACGAGACCTGCGCCTACCTGGTGGAGAGAGGCTTTGGGCGCTATCTCTACAAGGAGGAGATGAAGGAAAAGCTGCGCCAGTTCGACCGCGCGGGGCTGGTGCACCAGATCAACAACGTGCAGGAGCGCCTCACCTTCGTCTGCAACTGCTGCACCTGCTGCTGCGGGCTGCTGCGCATGAGCCTGGAATGGGGGAACCCTCCCGTCTTCATCTCCTCCGGCTTCGTGCCGGTGGTCGAGGAGGACCTGTGCAACGGCTGCGGCACCTGCGCGGAGGAGAGATGTCCAGTGGGGGCCATCCGGGTAGCGGACGAGAAGGCCGTCGTGGACACCACAAAGTGCATAGGCTGCGGACTGTGCGTGACGGGATGTCCCAACCGCGCCCTACGCCTGGAGGCGGTGAGCGGGTTCCCGGAGCCCCCGGCCACCACCGCGGAGATGGGCATGAAGATCCTGCAGGAGAAGGGCAAGCTGGAGCGCTTCCTGGAGGTGATCAACCCCTGAAGCGACCCGGACTAGAGGGGTCCTTGAGGCTGCGCCGCACCGCCCCTTGTCCTTACCTTCCCCAGCCTGGCGGTGGCCGCCGGACCGTTCATGCCGACATCATGCTCCCGACGGGTTCACCTCGACCCGGGCGGGCCACGGCGCGCACCCGCGCAATCCGACCTGCCGCGCCGCCGGATGACGGACGGCCTTCCGCCTTCCGGCCCATGGCATATAATCGAAACGGTGCTGGGAAAAGCCTGCTCGCGGCACGGAGGTGATGCCATTGATCGTGGACGCGCATGCCCATCTCGAAACCCCCGTCCTCGGCGTGACCCCCGACCCCGGGCGCCGGCGCACGACGCACCTGTTGATGTGGAGCTACGAGCTCCTGGGGTTCCGCAACCCGCTCTGGAAGGGGGAGCCGCCAGGAGCGGCGCGAGCGCTCATCGCCATGGAGAACCAGCTGCGCCTGTCCATGGGATGCAAGAAGAACCTGCTGCGCAGCATGGAAAGGAACGGCATCGACAGGAGCGTGGTGCTGCCCATCGCCCCCTTCTCATCCTCCAGGGAATACCTGGACGCCTGCGAGGGCGAACACCGGCTCATACCCTTCGCTAGCGCCTGCCCGGCTCCGGGATGGGAAAAGGAGCTCGGTGAGGCGATGGAGCGCGGATGCAGGGGCCTGAAGATACATCCCATCCTGCAGCGCATCGCTCCCGAGGACCGTTTCTATTTCGACCTCTTGGAGGAGTTCTCGCCCCACCGCAGACCGGTACTCATCCACGCGGGCGAGTTCGATTACTATGTGGTGAGGGACGGCTTCTCGTCCTACGGGGACACCTCCCGCTACGAGAAGCTCATCCGCGCCTTCCCGGAGGTGCCCTTCATCCTCGGGCACATGGGCCTCTATTATCCACAGAAAGCCCTCCGGCTCGCGGAGCGCTACGAGAACGTATTCCTCGAGACCTCCTTCCAGCCCCTCAAAGTGGTGCGGGAGGCCCTGAGGGTAGCGGGCAGGGAACGGGTGGTCTTCGGCTCCGACTGGCCGGAGAGCGACCCCCGTTACGCCCTGAGGATAGCCCGCAGGGCGGCGGGCGAGGACGGGGAGCTGCTCCGGAGGCTGACGGGCGGGAACATCCTGGCGCTGCTGGGATAGGCGGCTGAAGACCGAGAGAAGAGGAGATGGCGGGAATGCGGCAGCATGGCGGACGGCGCGAAGCAGGTCACGAGATGATCGGTAGGACCTCATCCATGCCGGATAGCGGAAACGAGACCGCTAAGCGGAAGAGGTGCGCTTGGGCATGCTCACGGAACCGGGAGGTGGGAAGATGAAGAAGGTCTGGCAGGGAGAGCTGGACGGGGTGGTGGAAGCGCTGGGGATAAGGAGCAGGCCGGTGGCGGTGACCTTCACCAACCAGGAGTTGGAGGCCGGTAAGCATAAGAAGGTCTGGGTGTGCAACGCCTTGAAGCAGGCGTCGCGGGGGAGGTCCTTCGTCATAGACGCGGAGACCTCGGCCTGTCCCGGAGGCGGCTGGCACTGCGGCCTCACCCCGCCGCCCCAGGGTCCGGCCTGGCGCGGCCTGCAGTGGTTCCTCACCCGCGGCGAGAAACTGACCGCCTCCATAGTGAGCTTTCACCGCATGCAGTCCCTGGCTGCTCCCCCGCCCCTGGGGATGGCGGAGCGCATGGTCATGGCGCCGGTGAGCGAGGCGGAGCTCCGCCCCGACCTGGTGGTCTTCCTGGTCAACGCGGAGCAGGCCTGCCGGCTGGTCTTCCTCGACCACTACTGGGACGGCATACCCCTGCGCGCGGAGCTCACGGGATCCCTTTGCCACTCGGCCATCGCCCATCCCCTGGTGACCGGCCGCTCCAACGTGACCTTCGGGGACTGGACGGCCAGGCGCATGCAGAAATACGGCCCGGATGTGATCTTCGTCAGCGTGCCCTACGAGCGCATCCACAATCTGGTGGAGGCGGTCCCCGCGTGCTCCGCGGGCACGGCCGAGCTGGAGATCCCCAAGGGCTTCCGGAGGCGTTGATCCCCGGACCTCGGGGAAAGCCACCACCAGCCCGGCTGAGACAGACGGTCTGGGGACGAATTCGCGGGAACCGGCACTCGCATGGTCCTCGAGGCGCCTGTGCCGGGGGCCCGCGCGACCGCCTCGCCGCCAACTCACCCGGGTAACGCCCGGTGCCCCCGCGACCGGGCTTCAAGGGCAGGCCGTGGCCCTGAGAACGAGGATAGGAGCCTGCCTTCTGTATGCCATTTAATACCATATGCTCTCCGAGGGGTCATGTTCACCTGCCACCGTCATTCCGCCACTCGGCGGGCACCTGCATGACCTGCGCCGCCCTCCGCCTTCCCCGGCCCGGCTACCGCGGTGCCCGTACACGCGGCGGGAAAGCCGTGTAACCAAACCGCGCTGGGAGGTGTTTAAGCCTGCAGATATCGAGGGGTTCGGCTGGAGGCGGGAGGTCGGTCTTCTCGCAAAAGCTCAGGCAGACAACCCCGATCGAAGCGGCGCTCCACCCGTATTTTCGCGTCCCCAGGGCGCGACAGGGGAGTCGCGGCGGATCGCCTTGTGGCGCATCCGCCGGACGCGGGAGTCCGCGGGAGCGTAGAGGACGAGAGACAGGCACAAGTTCCAGGAAGTAAAGGTCCAAGAAGGAGGTGTTGCCCGTGAAGAACGCGAGAAACGTATGGGAGAGCATACTTAAAGGACTGTCACACTCGGAACGGGGCTTGACCATACTCGAGGAGGAGGGGGAAAAGGTCTATTCACCCCGAGAGCTGAAGGAGGCGGCGGAAAGGGCCGCCTGCGGCCTGATCAGGGCGGGCGTCGAGCCCGGCGACCGCGTGGGCATCATGGCCCAGACCACCCCCGCCACCGTTATCACCTTTCTGGGTTGCTGGGCGGCGGGGGCGGTGGCGGTTCCCCTTCCCCTGCCCATGCGGGCCGTGGACCCCGCCTCTTTCATCGAACAGAGCCGCGGGCGCCTGGAGAGAGTGGGCGCCAGGCTTCTAGCCCTGCCGGAAACGTTCATGCCCATGGTCGGCGAGCTGGGCGTGGGGGTGAGGATGGTCGCCTGCGAGGAGCTCTCCTCGGGCGGGGGCCTTCCTCCCGCGTCCACCACCCCTGAGGACGTCGCCCTGGTGCAGTTCACCTCCGGGTCCACCAGCGAGCCGCGCGGGGTGGTGCTCACCCACGCCAACATCATGGCCAACGCCAGGGCGATAGCGCGCAAGGCCAAAATCACCCACCATGACCGCGTGGTCTCGTGGATGCCCCTCTACCATGACATGGGCCTGATCGGTTTCCTGGTCACCGCGCTGAGCTGCGGCACGGACCTGGTCCTCATGTCCCCCCAGCGTTTCGTGTCCGACCCGGGGCTGTGGTTGCGGGCGCTCAGCGACCACCGCGCCACCATCACCGGTGGGCCGAACTTCTCCTACGCCCTCTCCACGCGCGTCCTGGAGGGAGGCCGCGCTGGCGACCTGGACCTCTCCTCGCTGCGCCTCGCCCTCAACGGCGCGGAGCCGGTTGACCCCGAGGCCATGGACGGTTTCGTGAGGGCGGGCTCGGAGTACGGACTGAAGCCCGAGGTTCCCTATCCCGTTTACGGTCTCGCCGAGGCCACCCTGGCGGTGACCTTCCCCCAGCCCGGCAAGCGCTACCGCGTGGACCACGTCTCGCGGCACGACATAGAGGACGCCGGCGTGGCCTCACCTGCCGAGCCCGGCGAAGAGGGGACGCGAGCCCTGATCTCGCTGGGCACCCCGCTGGAGGGAGTCGGCCTGCGGGTGCTCAAGGAAGACGGCAGCGAGGCTGGAGAGCGGGAGCTAGGCGAGGTGTGCGTGAGCGGTCCCTGCGTGATGCAGGGCTACTGGGGCGACGAGGCGGCCACCGCCCGGGCCATCCGTGAAGGGTGGCTGCACACCGGCGACCTTGGCTACCTCGCGGGGGGCGAGCTCTACCTCGTCGGCCGCATCAAGGACATGGTGATCATCGGCGGGCGCAACCTCTTCCCAGAGGACGTGGAGCGCTGCGCGGAGCGCGTGAGCGGCATGCGCAAGGGCAACGCGGTGGCCTTCGGGGTCAGGACCAGGCGCGGGAAGGAGCGGCTGGTGCTGGTGGGAGAGACGCGCCTCTCCTGCGCCGAGGCGGCGAGGGAGACGGCGCGGGCGGTCTCCGAGGCGGTGCGCGAGGAGATCGGGGTGCCGGTGCGCGAGGTCATCCTGGTGCCCGCCGGCACCCTGCCCAAGACCTCGAGCGGGAAGAAGCGCCGCTTCCTGTGCCGCGAGCTGTACCTGGGTGAGAGGCTGCAGGCGGTGGCGCGCAGCGGCGTCCCCATCTACAGCGGCTGAGCGGCAGCCGATCCCTTGCCTTCCGGGCAAGGCGATATCCTCTCCTGTCGCGGCGTGTGGGTCAGGCCTCCGGTCAAGGGCCGGAGGCCTGACCCTCGAGAGCCGGGCTGGTAGAATGTTCTCGGGTCGCCGGAACAGGTGCGGGCACAACCGGCCCACGGCCGGGCAAGAGAGGCGGTGGAAATGGAACCGGACGGTGGCTACCAGAGGGAGCTGTCCTACCAGGAGCACGTCTTCGAGGAAGAGCCCTTCTACCTTCCCCATGGGGATGAGGTGGAGATATTCCGCGCCGCCTACCGCGCCCGTCTGCCCGTGAACCTCAAGGGCCCCACGGGGTGCGGAAAGACGCGTTTCCTGGAGTACATGTCCTGGCTGCTCGGCAGGGAGGGCGGGTTCCGGCTGCCCCTCATCACCGTGGCCTGCCACGAGGACCTCACCGCGGGCGACCTGGTGGGGCGCTACATCCTCCGCGGCGACCAGACGGTATGGGTGGACGGCCCCCTCACCGCCGCGGTCAAGGCGGGGGCTATCTGCTACCTGGACGAGGTGGTGGAGGCGCGCAAGGACACCATGGTCCTCATCCATCCCCTGGCGGACCACCGGCGCATCCTTCCCCTGGAGAAAAAGGGCGCTTTCATCCGCGCCCACCCCCGCTTCCTGCTGGTGGTCTCCTACAACCCCGGTTACCAGTCCATGCTCAAGGACCTTAAAATAAGCACCCGCCAGCGGTTCGCCGCCATCGAGTTCTCCTATCCACCGCGGGAGGCGGAGGCGCGCATCATCCGCGGGGAGGCGGGGGTGGACGAGGCGGTAGCGCGGGACCTGGCGCTGCTGGGGGAGCGCGCGCGCAACCTGGGGGAGAAGGAGCTGGAGGAGGGGCCGTCCACGCGCCTGCTCATCTACGCCGCCAGGCTCATCGCGGGCGGGGTGCCGCCGCGGCGCGCGTGTGAGACGGCGGTGGTCTCGGCGGTCTCCGACGACCCGGTGGTGCAGCAGGCGCTGCGGGACCTGGTGGCAGCGGTGTTCCCCTGATAAGGGGCGCGCGGAAAGGAAGGCGGGCGTTGACCTCCAGCCTCAACCTCTCCATCTACGCCACCGCCCTGGTGGAGGAACCGGCGGGGTCGGATCCCCGCGCGGTCCACCTCGACGAGGCAAGAGCGTGCTTTTCCCTTTTCTCCAAGGGGGTGGGGGGACGGTACCTGCAGGCCAGGTCCCTGGCGGAGGCCCCGGGCTTGCTCGCCAACCCCAGGCGGCATTTCCCCTTCAGCGACGGTAGGGACGTCTATCTCCCCCCGCGTATGGAGGCCTTCGAGTCGCGCGCTGACAACTGGAGGGTCTTCCGCCTCTACACCGCCCTGCAGGCGGGCCAGTGGGAGGCGGGTAGCTTTGACCGGCCGCGCGCCCGGGAGGCAGGGAGCCCGTCGGGGGGCATGACCTGGCGTGACAGCGGCGAGCCCCTCGCCTTCCTGCGGTACTTCTTGGGAAGATTTCCCATGCCGGGGCTGGCCGCGGACATCTTCATCACCGTGGAGTCTGCGCGCGTGGCCATCCGCCTGGCGAGGGGTTTCGGGGGGATCGCCGCGGACCTGGCATGGTTCCTCGAGCGGTTGGGGCCCAACCTCGAGCCCCTCGACCATCAGTGCGTGCTCTGGAACCTCTTTTTCGCCCTCCTCTCCCCCGTGGCGGGGACCTCTCGCCAGGGTTGCCCCTCGGAGGTCCTCCGCGTGGCGGAAGGGGCCGCGGAGGAGGGCGCGGACCTCAAGACCAGCCTCGAGGTCACCCTGAACCTCTACCGGCTGTTCTCCTCCCGGTTCACCGTAACCGCGGGAGAGGGAGGACGCCTCCGCCTCGACGGGCTGGACGCCTTTTTCTCCGAGGTCATGCCGGGCTTGAAGGGGAACCGCGCCACCCTCTTCGGGCGCGAGGCCGCGGAGGGAGAGGGGGCGGATCTCGTGCCCCCGGAGCTGGGAGAGGTCCTCTCCCTGGATTTCTATTCCCACCTCATCCCCTCCGGGGTGGGCGAGTTCCTGGCGGAGGACGCCCTGGGAAAGAGGCTGGGGGAGGGAGAGGAGCGGAGCGGCGCGCGGCCGGGGCGCGAGGCACCGGGGGACCAGGAGACGTATTCCGGTGAGGAGGGCGTTTTCCGCTACCCGGAATGGGACTACCTCGCCGGCGCCTACCGGCGCGAGTGGACCACCCTCCACCAGCAGGCGGCCGAGCCCGGAGACCCCCTCGCCGCACGGCGCCTCCTGGGCGAATGGGAGGAACTGGTAAGGGAGGTCACGCGGCAGTTCCGCCTGCTCCGCCTGCAGGAGAGGGCCTGGAGGAAGAGACTGGAATGGGGGGAGGAGATAGACATCGCCGCCGCGGTGGAGAGGGCGGTGGCCCTGCGCGGCGGGCTGCCCGCGACGGAGAAGATATACATGGAGAAGCGGCGCGTGACCCGCGAGGTGAGCGCCCTCTTCCTGCTGGACCTCTCCGCCTCCACCTCCTCGCAGATCGAGGATGGCGACCACGCGGGCGAGACGGTGCTGCAGCTGCTTCTTGCCAGCGTGGCGGTGATGGCCCGCGCCCTGGAACAGCTCGGCGACCGCTATGCCATCTTCGGCTTCTCCGGCTACGGGCGCCACCGGGTCGATTTCCTGCGCATCAAGGGCTTCGGCGAGCCCCTGGACGAGGCGGTATGGGGCAGGCTGGGCGGCCTCAAGCCCCTGAAGAGCACGCGCATGGGGGCGGCGGTCCGCCACGCCCACCGTCTGCTCGACGCGGAGGCCTCCTCCCTCAAGCTCATGCTGGTGCTCTCCGACGGCTACCCCCAGGATTTCGACTACGGGGAGGACCGCACCGACCGCGAATACGGCCTGCGCGACACCGCCATGGCCCTGCGCGAGGCGGAGGCGCACCAGATCCTGTCCTTCAACCTCACCGTGGACGCCGCCGGCCACGATTACCTGCGGCGCATGTGTCCCCCGCACGGCTACCTGGTGCTGAAAAGCGTGGAGGACCTCCCCTCCGAGCTCCCCAAGGTGTACCTCAAGCTGCGCGGAAACTGAGGGACCGCCCCTCATTCCCGTCCCGGATTTCACATTTCGAACAGCAAGGGTTCCTTGCATGATTTGCTGAAATAAGCATCGGAACAGCAATATCAGCAATGCAGGAGGGGGAAACATGTAGAACCTTGCGGGTGAAGCGTAAAACGGGCGTCTGAGGCTCCATTTCGACCACGATCTGAGGCTGGAATTTCGCGGTCCCAAGGTCACCACCGACACCGGGTTTCCGGCGGTGAGGGAGCTGGACGAAGTGCTGGGGCTCACCGAGATGGCGGGAGTGATGTTGCAAGACGGAAGGATGGGCAGGAACATCAGGCACCGGATGACGGGGCTTCTGAGGCAGTCCGTCTATGTAAGGCTGGCAGGATACGAGGATGTCAATGACCAGGAGGCGCTTGCCCGTGACCCCGCCATGCGGGCTGTTGTCGGAAAGAAAGCCTTGGAGAGGGGCGCCGTCAGCTCCCAGACCGTGTCCCGCTTCGAGACCCAGACCCTGACAAGCAATGAGAACGTATTAGCCCTGGCCGCCATCAATCACGCCTGGGTGGCCAGGGCGATGCCTGCAAGAAAATCGTCCCGGACACGGACCCGTCCGAGTCTCCGGTGTACGGAAAGCAGGAGGGCTCGGCCTACAACGGGCACTTCAACTGTACCTGCTACCATCCCCTGTTCGTCTTCAGCAGCACGGCGACTGTGAAGGGGCTCATTTGCGGCCGGGCAACGTCCACTTCGCAGACGGCTGGCGGGACCTGCTGGAGCCCATAGTGGACAGATACCGGGCCTCAGGCGGAAAGCTCTACTTCCGCGCCGAAGCCGCCTTCACCTCCCCGGATATTTATGAATACCTTGAGGAGGAAGGCGTCCTCTACGCCATCGGGATCAAGGCCACCGGCAGGCTATATGAACGCGTAGAGCACCCGACGACCAGGCCGGTGGGCAGACCATCGCTGAAACCGAAGGTCTTCTGTCATGACTTCTTCTACCGGGTAAAGTCCTTAAGGAGGCCCCGGAGAATCATCGCCAAGAGATTGAGTGGCACCAGGGAGAGCTATTCCCCCGGGTGGGGTTCATGGTCACCGATTTAGGCAAGGGAGCGAAGAAGGTGGTGAGATCCTACAACCAGCGTGGTTTTTGATAGCAGCACATCAAAGAGGGCAAATACGCCCTTTCCTGTACATACATGTCGTGCCCTAGCTTTCCCTCCAACCAGGTGAGGCTGGCCCTCTTCGCCTTAGCCTACAACCCGGGCAACTTCCTCCTGCGCTTCGCCCTCCCTGAAAAGATATCCCACTGGTCGCTTTCAAGCGTCCAGCTCGAGCTGATAAAGAGAGACGCCTAGGTCGTCTGCCACTCCCGCTGTACGGTCATTTAGGATGGCGGAGCCGGCCATTTCGGGGGCTCTCTCCGCCGAGGTCTTTGCCCGCATCAGGTCACCGGCCATGGCTCCGACTTGAAGCGGCGGATAGAGAAAAGTAACCGCACATGCAGCCCACCTCGAGCGGTCAAGCCTCTCCGTATATCACTGGAATTGAGATTCCCGTTGCGAAAACGGGAGGGGGCATCATGGGTAAGGCGGAATACCGGGGCTATGACTTTTTGGCCTGCCTCAATTTTGGTAGAATCATGCTGTCTGGAGCTGTATATGGGAAATCCTGGAGAAAAGAGGGGGAAAGATGGGGCTTATGCGTATCCTGAACGTCCTAAGCAAACCGCTGTTCAAGATCATCATCAAGCACCGCTGGGGCTACGACGAGGCCGAGTACCGCAAGGCCATGGAGCTGGGCTTACTGGAGGCGGTGGACATGGAGGCCATGACCTACTGGCTGGTGGCCGAGCCGGTATGCTCCCACCACTGCTCCGGTTGTCACAACGAAGGGCGCCCCCTCTATTTCAACCCCATGGGCATGCTCATACGGCACAAGTGCCCGCCGGGCGTCTGCATCCACGGGCTCTCCCAACTCTCGCCGCTGATCTACGACTACTACGACCACATGCTGCAGGGCAAGGACCCTAACCAGATGGTCTTCGACCACGTCACCTGCACCGACGCCGGCCTGGAGATGGGAGGCCTGGGCGACAACCTCTTCAGGCTGCGCCGGGAGAAGATGCCCCTGATCGAATACGCGCGTTTCATGCTCACCATGCTGCCTTTCCTGTTCATCAAGAACAGGCGGGCGAGGGGGGAGTGCCGGGCGATGGAGGAGGCTCCCACCTCGGGCGGGCCGGAGCCGAGCGATTTCATGAGGACCCTGCCCCTGCAAGAGGATGAACTGGAGGCTTTCCTCGCCTCGCCCAAGCGCGCGAGGAGGCTGCAGTCCATCGAGAGGTTCAAGGACCATCATATAGTGATCCGGGTGGTGTCCTCCCGGGCCTGTATCGCAGGGCACAAGGAGGGGGACGAATTCCATCTCGATGCCCTCGGCAGGGTACTGCGGCCCGAGGGAAACGAAGGTGTCTGCATCATGGCCCTTACCAAGATCTGGTGGAGAGTGATGCTGATGATGGAGAGGATGGCGGCCGGCACAGAGTGCGCGAGCAAGCTCTTCGACCTCCCTATGAACTGCTACGGCGCCGGCCTGCCACTGGGAGCCTGCGGCGAGATCATGATGAGAGTCGAGCTCCGTAAGACATGAAACATCTCTACAGTTTGCATCGCGGAAGCGATGGCGCCGACCGTAGGGAGGCGGTACGGTGCCAGTCGCCTGGACGGAGACGGAGCGAGCCCGTGGCGAGCAGAGCGAGGTCCAGGCCTGGCACGCGTTCATCTGCGCAGGCCCCGCATCGCGGAAGCGACTATGCCGCAGGCGCAGCTGTGCAAGTCGCGTGGACGGAGACGGAGCAAGCCCGGGGCGAGCACAGCGAGGTCGAGGCCTGGCACGTGTTCATCTGGTAAGAGGCAAAGATCGAGAAGGGGAAGAGACGGCGTTTGAGAAGTTCAAGAAAACCTTCCTGCCCGCAATCCCGAGGTACAGTCGAACCTGAAGGTCGTCGTAGACGAGGAAAAATGCTCCTGGTGCGGCGACTGCGTGCAGGCCTGCGCCATGGCCTGCCTTTATCTCGTGGACAAGAAGGCGCGCCAGATAGAGAGGAGGATGTGCTTCGGGTGCTCCGCGTGTCTCTCACACCGCGAGAAGGGCGCCTCCTCCATGCAGGACTTCTATAACGTGGATGAAAGCCTCTTCAAGACCATGTCCTTCCATCCCGATGACGGGTACCCGGACATCCCCGAGGTGGAGGGCATCGAGGGCCTGACCCCGGTGGAGGAGGTCATCTACAAACGGCGCAGAAACCGCATTTTCTCCAAGCAACTCGTGCCGGACGCGCTGGTGCGCCGGGCCGTGGAGGTAGCGCCCTATGCTCCCTCGCACGGCAACTGCCAGCCCTGAGCCTTTATCGTGGTCAACGGCTGGGTGGAGATGCACTATATCGCGGCTTAATCCTGTCAATTCCCCTACTAGTGCAGAGGCATACTCATGACATAAGGCATTGTGGTCGAGAGAATGTCCGTCGTCGATAATCCGGATCCCGTTCAACGTCCCCACCTCCCGGCGACCCCGCGCCCAACGCCCGCTCCCTCCACATGCGGGGCGCCCCCTGCCCCGCGCTCAAGTGAATGGTGCCCTCGGGCCGATTCCGACGATATAATGCGTACACCATGCAGGTTTACGCGCCGGTTGACATCGGGGCTGGTAGGTGACCGGAGGTAGTAGAGATGAGCGAGATAGAACGCTGTCCGGCGTGCGGGGCACCCTCGCAGTTCACGGGCAACCACCTCTGGCTCGCGGGAGGGGTCATCGTGCAGGCCAACGACCGCGAGCACCGTATGGTGCTAATCGAGAGCGACAACCTCGACCCCCTCTTCAAGGGCGTGGAGGAGATCATAGGGCTGCCGCTGGAACGCATGATCATCGAGACCAAACGCCGGGCGAGCCGGGAATACATCAACCGCATCATCCCGCCCCAGGTAAAGGAGGGGGTGCAGAGATTGGAGTTGAGCCTGGACCCCCTCATCGAGGCCATCAACGTCATCAACTACGTCATGGGCTACGGCAGGAGCTCGCTGGTGGGATACCGTTACCGGGGGGACGACGACGACTACGTCACCGAACGCATCGTGGAGCCTTACTCCATACCTCTGTGGTGCGGGGACTTCACAGGGTCCACGGAGGCGGTGACGGACCGCGACAACGACGTGACCTACGAGCTGTTGGAGGGCAACGCCATCGAGGTCACCTGCAGGCCTGCCCCCCACCCTCCACAGTTCCAGGGCAGGCTGGAATTCCACAGGCGCCCGTTCGAGGAGTCGGGTATCGAGCTGGAGCGATGCGGCTCCTGCGGCGGCCCGGCCCTCCTCTCCTCCCTGGAATGGGACACGAAAAAGGGCGTCATAACCAGCAGAATCACGGGCCGGCGCATGGCCATGTTCGGATCCGCCTACCTGGAGGTGGTCTTCGACGAGTTGGAGCGCGAGCTGGGAGAGGAGATCCCCCGCGCCGTCGTGGAGGCGCAGAGGCGCTTCTCCCTGGGCGGATTCTACTCCTCCAGGGAGGTCGAGGACGTTGACGGCCTGCGGCAACAGCTTGCCCTGCGCGGCCTGGGAGACCTGCAGGAGTTACGCCTGGAGGGCGCGGCCTTCAGGATGACCCTGCGCAACGCCGCCCTGCCCCTGCTGCTCGTCGGCCTCATGCAGGGATATTTCGAATCGGCCACCAGGAGCGGCTCCGAGGTCACCTGGGAGATGTCCGATGAGGGTGTGCTGTCCATGGAGGTCAGGGGGAAGTGAGGACAGCCGGGAAACGACCCCGGAGCGGCACCCGTCCCGGGTTCATGCGGCGTTCCTGCGCAGCACCTTGCCGGCCAGGGCGCCGGGGACCGGCTCTCCTCCTTCCACCACCGGGGTCCCGTTGATGACCACCGCTTCCAGGCCCCTGGGAAAGCGCTCGGGGTCGCGGAAACAGGCCTCGGTACCGAACGCCTCCGGGTCCAAGACCAGCAGGTCCGCGTAGTACCCCTCCTTCACCAGTCCTCGCCGCGCGATGCCGAAGAAATCCGCGGGCAGGGAGGTGCAGCGCCGCACCGCCTCCGGCAGATCCAGCAGCCTCTTCTCCCTCACGTAGCGCCCGAAGAACTTGGGGTAGCAGCCGTAGAAGAGGTAGGAGGGCTTCCCCACCCCCATGAGGATGGTGTCGGTGGTGATCATGGTGCGCGGGTCCTGCAGGGCGGGGAAGGTGTAGCGCTCGGTGAAGGCGTCGTCGGGCTCGGACATGGACTCGAAGACCAGCACCTTGCCGTCCTCCTCCAGCAGCAGGTCGCACATGACGTCGAAGGGATGCCTGCCCTGCTCCGCGGCGATATCGGTGAAGAGGCGCCCCTCCAGGTGCTTGTTCTTCTCGCTGTGCACGGCCATCACCGTGACCGCGTCCCAGCCCATCTGGCGCATGATGTTGAGGGACCAGTCGTTGCGGCCGCGGTGGGGCCAGGTGGGCCTGCCCTTCTCGATGTCCCGGAGCATCTCCCGGCGCAGCGCGGGGTCGGAGGCGCGGGCCAGCACCTTCTCGCGCCCGCCGGTAAGCGCCCAAGGCGGGAAGAAGGCCAGCAGGTGGGTGAACCCCGCCGTGGTGGGCATGACGTCCATGGCCAGCTCCGCGCCCGACCTGCGGTTCTTCTCCAGGCGCTTGAGCACGGTGTTCATGGACATGTCCAGGGCGAAGTCGGGCAGCACCCTGAGGGCCGCCTCGGGGTGACGACAGAGCCACTTCAGGCCCCTGAGGGCGATGGGGTGCAGCGGCCCCGCCCAGGGGATGGAGAAGATGTGCGAGACCTGTCCCCGGATGCCGTTGCGCCGCGCCACCTCCCCCACCTCGTCGATGGCCCTGCCCAGGGTGGTGGCGGTGTAGGAGCGCAGGTGGCTGGTGAAGATCCCGCCGTAGCGGGCCAGCGGTGCCGCCAGCTCCACCAACTCCCCGGTATCGGAGAACAGCCCCGGGAAATACTGCAGCCCCGTGGAGAGGCCGAAAGCCCCCGCCTCCAGCGACTCCTCCAGCAGCCGCTTCATGGTCCCCATGGCGGCGGCGTCGGCGGGCTTGTCCTCGAGGCCTAGGGCGGAGATGCGCAGCATGCCGTGGGGCACCAGCAGGGCCATGTTGAGCAGGAGACCTTTTTCGTCCATATATTCCATGAACTCCCCCATGTTCTTCCATTTTATGGCAGTATCGAAGTCCATCTGCGTGAAGACCTCGAGGTAGGTCTTGAGGCCCTCGCGGTTCTCGTCGGTGATGGGGGCCAGCGCCATGCCGCAGTTCCCGCCCACGAAGGTGGTGATGCCCTGCCGCACCAGGGGCTGCAGCAGCTCCGCCGCGTCCTCGCGGAACATGGTGAGGTCGGCGTGGGAATGTACGTCGATGAAACCGGGGCAGACCACGCGGCCGGTGGCATCCATGCGCCGGGCCGCCTCCGCTCCGCCCAGGTCCCCCACCGCCTCGATGCGCGGGCCTTTTATCCCCACATCCGCGCGGTACGGCTTTCCCCCCGAGCCGTCCATGACCGTCGCGCCCGTGATCGCCAGGTCGAACAACCTCCTCACCTCCCCTGTACCGGCAATACCCGACCTCTCTTCATGGAGGGAACGCCGGGTCGGTCTCCCGCCTCTCCCGGCACGCCCGCCTCCACCATCACCTCGAGATAGAGCAGCGCCCTGCTGCCATCGCCGGGAAGGGCGACCGCCCGGATCAGGTCCGCCCCCTCCACCTCGTAGCGCCCCGAGGGCGACGCTTCCGTATCCAACACCAGGCCCCGCAAACGCACCGGGACGGCGAGAAAGTTGCCCGCCGCGAACCCGGCGACGGCACCTTCCCCGGGATCCTCCTCCTCGGCCCAGACGGCGGGGGTTTCCAGGAGGTCCAGGTCCACCACGGCGCCGGGATGCGAACCGTCGTAGAGTGGGTATGAGGACGTCCCGTCCAGGTAGGAGAACGAGACGATGCCTCCGTCCTCCACCTCCACCAGCCTGTAGCCGGGATAATGCTCGCTCCAGCCGCCCCCGCCGAAATATACACAGGTCTGGCAGGAATAGACCGTCTCTCCCCCGCCTCCCTCCCAGGGCAGCGAGCTCACCGCGTCCATGTGCAGGTGTCCCCCGAAGACGTGGTGCACGCGGTGCAGGGCCATGAGCTCCAGCAGCTCCTCCCTGCCCCTTCCTCCCCCTCCGGCGTGGTATATGCCCCAATAGTTCACGTTGATGTAGGAATAGCCCCTGCCCTCGGGGGTGCAGGGATCGTGGTGCATGGCCACCACCCTCAAGGCGGAGCCGGCATGGTCGAAGAGGTCCTT
This sequence comes from Actinomycetota bacterium, assembly GCA_014360645.1. Taxonomy (NCBI): domain Bacteria; kingdom Bacillati; phylum Actinomycetota; species Actinomycetota bacterium. Next base: position 225,036 of record JACIXD010000004.1, read on the forward strand.
TTCCAGCCAGGAGAGCTGCGCGCCGGGCGCCGAATAACCCTCCCCGGCGGGCGCGTCCAGCACCTGTCCCTGCCAGCGGCGCGGCTCCATGAAAAAGAGCTTGTTCATCACCACTCGGTCGCCCTCCGGCCACTGGTAGGAGTCCAGGCAGGTGAAATGGCACCCCCCCACGTCGAAGGAATAATAGAGGGGTCCAAGGTTGGCCTCGAACCACCGCGCGCCGTCGATGCCGTTCACGTACTGGTCGTGGTTGCCGGGCAGCAGGAACGCCGGGACCTCGAGCTCCAGCAATGCCTGGTAGAATCTCTCGTATTCCTTCAGGAGTTCCCCAGGCCTCCGCTGCCCTCGGATGAAATCGCCCAGCATGAGCACAAAATCGGGCCGGATGAGGTTGAGCTGCTCTATGGCCTGGTAGAGGAAGAGCGGCTCGCCGGTATCGGAGAGCCCCCGATCGGTCTGCCGGGAGAACAGGGAGGAGTTGCCGCGCTCGTGCACGTGGATGTCGGAGAGGGTGACGAAGGTGAAGCGGTCATCGCCGTCCTCCATGATCCCCAAGGCGTGGGGCTGCTCCTCGCTCATTGCCGCGCCTTCACCCTCCGCCTCCACCTCCACGCGCAGGTCGTAGAGCTCGGGGAAGGCGTCCCCGGGCACCCGGAAGGAGACCGTCCATACCTCCTCGCCCTCTCCTTCCGCGCCGCGGTAAGGCCAGCGCCGCGAAGGGCCCCTGCGCGCCTCCAGGGGCTCCAGTTCGCGGGAGATGCCCGCGAGCTCCGCGCGCGCCGGGCGCATGGAGGCCCGGAAGTCCTCCGCCTCCAGCCATTTCGCCCCCTCCAGGCCATCCAGGTCCAGCTCCGCCTCCAGCACTCCGCCGGGCGTCACCAGGGCTGGGCAGCCGATGGTGGGCCAGATGAGCCGGTGGATGCGCGCGGGGGGGAACTCGTCGCCGGTGGGGTACCTGAAGAAAGGGGAGTGCAGGAAGCCGAGGGTCAATCCCAACAGGGCCAGGGCCGCCAGGACGAGGACGAGAAAAGCCTTCACGCCCCTCCGCAGCCAGACGCTCACGGTCTATCCCTCTTTCTCTTTCTTTCTCTCACCCTTTTCGGGCAGCCATCCCGCCGCCTTACCGACAGCATCATATTACCAGCCGGACACGGTAACATGTACCAGCCGGGAACGGCACCTTGCCCGCCCTTCCGCCGCAACCCACGGAAAGGGCCTCTCCTTTTTTCCAGCGGCAGCATGGATGAGGGGCAGGGGATTCCTCGAGAAGGGAAAACGCCGGCGTCTCCGGAAGTCAGAACGGAAAGCGCTTCAGGCGTGCTCCTCTCTCAGGCGTGCGCCCAGCAGCAACGCCACCGCGAAGAGCGCCGACAGGAAGGCCATAGCCCACAGGAAATCTCCCGACTCGCCGCCCGTGAGCCCCTTGATGCCCTCCATGGCCAGAGTGATCACCACCCCGCCCGCGTTGCCCAACAGCAGGAGCACGCTGGTGCCGGTGCCGGTGAGATGAGCCCCCGTGGTCTCCTCCGAGAAGGCGAGCAGTACCGGCAGGGCGCTCAGGAGAAAGAAGCCCAGCAATCCCCCCACGACGAAAAGAGCGGGGGTGCCTTCCAGGATCCCGAGCAGGAGCATGGTGGGGATCGCGGCGCCCGCCGCCAGGAGCAGGAAAGGCTTGCGCCGCATCATCCGATCCGAGAGGGCCGGGAGCAGGATACAGCCCACCACCCCGGCCAGCACCATGGCCGCACCGATATTCCCCGCCGTGGTGGTCCCTATCCCCTTGGGAGCAAGGATCTTCTCGATGAGCTGCATAAGACCCACGAAAGAGCCGTTTCCGATGAGGATGATGGCGCACAGGATGCGGAAATTCCGCAGGCGGAACAGGGCACGCACCGCGCCGAGGTCTATGGAAACCTCCCCTCCCAGGGCGTCGGCCTCCGAGCGTCTGGGAGGGTGCGGCGGGCGCGCTTTTCCCAGCAAGGCAAAGAGAACGAAGCCCGTCAGAGCGGCCAGGCTGTAGACGAGCACCACCCAGCGCAGGGAGGATACCTCCCCCTCGCCGAAGGCCTTGAGCAGCGAGGGGGTGGCGGCCATGGCCACGATCATGCCGAGGAAAAGGGACAGGGTCCCCAGTCCGTTGGCCAGAGCCGATTCCTCTCCCGGGAACCAGGTGCTGACCATCTTGGTGATGCTGTTGAGCACGAAGGGCTGGCCCACGGAGACACCGACCATCCCCAACAGCACAAGGGCATAGTTGTCGGCGAAGAGGCGCAGGAAAGAGAATGCCGCGGTCAAAAAAGCGCCGACCATCACCGCGTAGCGGAACCCCTTGCGGTCGATGATGAAGCCCGCCGGTATGGATACCGGGATATATACGAGCGGGAACACGGTGGCCAGCAGCACCACCTTGAGCTCGCTGACCCCCATGAGCTTCTCGGTCTCGGTGGCGATGGGCGCGTAGTTCAGCCATATGAGCTGCGTGATCGCCGCAACGAACATGAAGCTCGCAAGCACCACCCAGCGATAGGGATGGGCTCCGCTTTCCTCCCCGCTCTCCATCCGATCACTCCTTTTCCATCGCTCTCCATGCCGCTGACCTACCGTCCTCTTGCGCCTCCCGAGACGAAAGAAGGACTCGCCAGCCGCAGCGGGCGAATGACCTGCCGTGGAAATGCCGGAATCTCGCGGCGGTGTCTCAAGAACAGGGCGCGTAGCCGACGCTCCCCCCTCGGCCTCCCTGCGAGGCCAGGAGCTCCCTCCAGTCCGCCACCTCCCCGCAGGCCAGGCGCCGCATGTGGTCGACGGCCATGGCGATGCGGTTCTCGCCCCGCGAGGCCATGGCAAGGATGTCCATGTAATAATATTCCAGAGTCTGGGTGGAATAAGTATCCAGCTCCGCGCGGGAGTAGGTCTCGGAGGAGATCACCCCCGGGGCATCGTCGTGCGAGTAGATGGGGCGCGCCAGCCTCTCCCCGGGATTGGCCGCGAGGTACTCCTCCGCCCACAGGCACTCCTTGCGCACGATGCGGTCTATGAGCGAGGCCGCCTCGGGGTTGAGGGGCGGGATCAGGCCCTCCATGCGGGCGTACTTCTCGACCATGAGGTTCCTCCCCCTGGACTTCGCCAGCCTGAGGTCGTTGAGGTAGCTGGCCAGGGTGGTCTCCGACCAGGTGAGGAAACCGGCGGCGCGGATGATGCGGAATGTCTCCGGGTCCTCCCGGCAGGAAGCGCCGCCGCCCTCCGCCTGCAGCGAGGAGAGCATCTCCCATTCCATCTCCAGGATCCCCGAGATCAGGTCCTCTTTCCAGCTCATGGCCCCCTCCCTTTACGTTCGTCTCCTTTCCTCTCTCCGCCTGCTCCGTCAGCCTTTGCGGCGGCCGGAGAAGATCCAGGCGAGCAGCTTCACCGCCAGCAGCAGCACGCAGGCGCCTACAAAGGCTACGAAAAGGCTCCACCAGTCGAAGGCGAAGGTGACCTTCTCGTTGCGGATATAGCTGAAGATGAAACCGCCCACGAAGGCGCCCAGGATACCCACCACGGGGTTGAGCAGGCATCCGAACCGCTCCTTGGTGCGGGTGGCGACGCCCGCCAGCCAGCCCGCGAAGAACCCGATCACTATCCAGCCAATCAAGGACATGGAGGTCCGCCTTTCTTCCCGTGACGCATGGCAACGCCGTCCGGGTCTGCGCCGACATCTTCACGGCAGGGAGGTCTATCCGCATGGCGACCGAAGGCCCTCGCCAACCGCCCCCGGCCAGCCCGGGATACGCACGTCATCACCTAACCCCTCTCCGCCTCCTCCGCCAGCTCCAGGGCTTTTCTCTCCAGCTCTTCGCTGTACTCCTCCCACCGGGACCTCTCGCCTCCGGGAGCGCGCCAGAGCACGAAGCGGCAGGTGTCCGCGCCGGCGGGGATGGTCTGGGTGAAGCGCACCTGCCAGCCCTCGAGCATTCCCTTTTCCCTCACCGCCTCCAGCATGCCCTGCACGAAGTAGCGCTGCACGCGGCAGTCGAAGGCGGAATATACGTCCTGGTGGGGGCACCAAAGGATGTGGAAGCTCACTTCGTCCTCGGAATCGATGCTCGGCTCCTCCAGCGAGGCGTAGGCGATGCAGTTAACCACGGTGGCGAAGAAGCTGGCCATCTCCGCCTCGCTCAGTCCCTCCGGAGGCTCCAGCTCTCCCATCATCTGACGGCCGACCTCCCTTCCCACCTCCACCAGGGCCTCCCTGACCACCCGCTGGCCCTCCTCCCCGAACTCGCGTTCGCAAGCCTTGAGGACCTCGATCACCGCCCTGGCCTGCATGGTTCCCCATACCCATAACACAGCGGGGTCGAAGTCGGTCTTTTCCAGCACCTCCTCGCGCAGTCTCCTCAATCCCTCCGCGTAGGGGAATTCGAAGGTGAACCTCTCCCAGGATTCCTCCTCACGATGATGGTAATGCGCCATGGAAAATCCCCTCCCAGACTCGCTCCTCGCCAAGAGCCTTCGCCGTAAATCTACCAGTTATCGGCCCGCGCGGCAAAGCCTCCGCCCGGCAGGGCTTCTCCTTTCCCGGTCATTCTCCTCAAGGGCAGAGATGGATTAAACGGCCTCGAGCCTCCGGGTGCGCCGACGGCCCGGGCAGGCTGGGCAGAACGCCTTGCCTTATCGCGGACGAAGGCCGGGGGAGGCGGCCCCTTCGGCTACAGGGCCTCGAGCCTCCGGGTGCGCCGACGGCCCGGTAAGAAGGCTTTGCCTCATCGCTGAGGAATACCGGGAGAGGCGACCCCTTCGGCTAGAAGAAGAGCTGGGCGAGCTCGTAGAGCTCGAGGTCCACCTGCTTGGTGCCGGCCAGCGCCTCGGAGTAGGGCACCGCTTTCACCCGGTTGGCGCACATGCAGGCCATGTGGTCGAAGATCCCCTCCTCCACCATCTGCACCGCGTAGGCCCCCAGCCGGGTTGCGAGCACGCGGTCGAAGACGGTGGGGGTTCCCCCCCGCTGCAGGTGCCCCAGGTGGGTCACCCTGGTCTCGTAGCCGGTGGCACGCTCTATCTCCTCCGCGAGCCAGTTACCGATACCGCCCAGGCGCACATGGCCGAAGGGGTCCTTCTTCTGGTCCAGGACGAACTGTTCCTCCACCCCTTCCGGCCGCGCGCCCTCCGAGACCACGATGATAGAGAAGTGCTTGTTCATCCTGCGGCGCTTCTCGATGCGCTCCACCACGTCGTCGAGGGCGAAGGGCACCTCAGGGATGAGGATGCTGTCCGCTCCCCCGGCGATACCGGAGATGAGGGCGATCCAGCCCGCGTCCCTGCCCATGACCTCCAGGATCATGATGCGGTGGTGCGAAAAGGCGGTGGTGTGGAGCTTGTCCAAGGCATCGGTGGCCACCGCCACCGCGGTGTCGAAGCCGATGGAATAATCTGTTCCCGGCAGGTCATTGTCGATGGTCTGGGGGATTCCCACGCACTTCACGCCGTGTTCCGCCAGGCGGTGAGCGACGCCGTTGGTGTCCTCGCCGCCGATGGCTATCACCGCGTCTATGCCGTGTTTGCGCAGGTTCACCATGATGTTCTCGAGGCCGTTCTCTATCTTGAAGGGATTGGTGCGGGAGGTGCCCAGGATGGTACCTCCGCGCTGGATGATCCCCGAGACGGAGCCCATGAAGAGCGGTTCCACCTCGTCGTAGACGAGTCCCCTCCAGCCGCGCTTTATACCTATCACCTCGTGGCCGTCGGCTATGGCCTTGCGCACAACCGCACGGATGGCGGCGTTGATGGCGGAACTGTCCCCGCCTCCCGTAAGCAACGCGATCCTCACTCCGTCATTCCTCCTTTTTCTTCCCCGTCCGTATTTATATGCCCGCGCGGCGGGCTTGATCGCCACGTCACCCCATGACCGTCTCCGCCGGGCGTCTTTCGCCTTTTCCCCTCACCTCCTCGGAGCTCACACGTTGCCGCGTGGGACTCCTTGCCCGTCTTTTCTTACGACTCCGCTGCAACGACTCGGCATTCTGTCCCCGCTTCCGCGGCCCCTATCGGCGCGCCTCTCCGCCACCTCCCCAAGCGTGCGGCTCTCCCGCTTGCCAACCCGGTCGCGCTCTTCTTGCTTCAGGGGGTTGAGGGTCTTTCGGACTTGCTTTCCGGCGCGGATTTATGTCCCATGTCCGGGGCTGACCCCATCAAGCGCGGCCGGCGCAGCCGAAGAGCCGCATCTTGCGCGCCACCACCTCCCGCATGGCCTCCCGTGCCGGGGCGAGGATCTTGCGTGGGTCGATCTGCTCGGGGTTCTCGTTGACGAACCTGGCCACCGCCTGCCGGAAGGCGTCCCGCACCTCGGTGTCGATGTTTATCTTGTCCACGCCGATGGCACACGCCTCCCTGATCATCTCGTCGGGGATGCCGCTCGCCCCGTGCAGAACCAGGGGGATGGAGACCCGGGCGCGGATGGCGCGCAGGCGTTCGAAATCCAGCTTCGGCTCGCCCTTGTACCATCCATGGGCATTGCCGATGGAGACCGCCAGGGAGTCGATCCCCGTCCTCTCCACGAACTCCGCCGCCTGGTCGGGATCGGTCATGGAGGCCTCCCTCTCGGAAACGGATATCTGGTCCTCCACCCCCACCAGGCGCCCCAGTTCCGCCTCGGTGGAGGCGCCCGCAGCGCGCGCCATCTCCACCGCCTGGCGAGTGAGGGCGACGTTCTCCTCGAAGGAGAGCTTGCTGCCGTCGATCATCACCGAGGAAAAACCGTGGTCGAGCGCCGCCTTGACCTCCTCCAGGCTGGTCCCGTGGTCCAGGTGGAGGGACATGGGCACGTCGGCGGACTCCGAGGCCACGCGGGCGATGGCCGCCAGGTAGGCCACGCCGGCGTACTTCATGGCCCCCGGGGACACGGCGAGGATGAGGGGCGAACGCTCCTCCACCGCCGCCTCCACGATGGAGAGGGTGATCTCCAGGTTGTTGGTGTTGAAGGCCCCTACGGCGTAACCTCCGGCCATGGCCCGGTCAAGCAGCTCCGCGTTGGTCACGAAAGCCATGCGCATCCCCTCCTCCGGGTGACGTATTGCCTGCCATCACGCAAGTAAAACGGACGGTTCCCGTCTCTGCTCCGCTCCATATCCATCTTCTTCCATCCCTTTTCGCACCCGCCGGAAGGCCATCGGGCCGCACCTCGCGGGACGCCGGCACGATCCCGCGCCCCATATCCGGGTCCGCGGATCAGGGTAAGACTCCCCGCCCGCACCCCAGGTTCCCGGCGCGACGGCCGGACCACTCCCGCGCCGCCTTTTTACCGCTGCCCGTGCTCCCCCGCCGAAGCCCGCCCGTGCCCTAATACATACGTTCTCAGGCCCGCGGTTCAGCTCCTGCGTGCGCCGACCCCGCAGTATAGCAGCCGTGCCCCGAAAAGGTTACTCGCGAGAAGACGTTTTCGCGGCACGACCACATCCAGCCACCACTCTTTATATTTTTCCCTTCGGACCTGGATTCATGCCCACGCCGCGGATGAAAGGCACCCCGCCGCGCGTCCGGTCGACGGGACAAGCACACGGGCGCCTTTTCGCCGCGAGGTCCTCGCCGGGTCACGAAAACGGGGCCGCGCTGTTCCTCATCCGCCCGGGGGCGGAAGGTGTCACCGTATTCCATGAGGGGTCTCTCTTTTCGAAAGCTCTTTGAAAACGGGGCCGCGCTGTTCCTCATCCGCCCGGGGGCGGAAGGTGTCACCGTATTCCATGAGGGGTCTCTCTTTTCGAAAGCTCTTTGAAAACGGGGCCGCGCTGTTCCTCATCCGCCCGGGGGCGGAAGGTGTCACCGTATTCCATGAGGGGTCTCTCTTTTCGAAAGCTCTTCGAAAACGGGGCCGTCCTATTCTTCCTCCGCCGGAGGGGTCGTCTCGCGCGCGCCGAGTCCTCGCTCCCAGCGCCGCAGTATCCCGCGCACGGCGGCGCGGTGCTCTTCCGACAACAGCATCACCGGCTGCACGCTGCATTCGAGTCCCAGCACCGTGCGCAGCTCCAGCAGGCGGGAGCGGTTGAGCATGCGCTTGGTGGTGGAGATGGTCTCCGGAGACCTCCCGGCGATCTCCCGCGCCAGGTCCATGACCTCCCGCGAGATCCTCTCGTGCTCCACCACCCGGTTCACCATCCCCATCTCCAGGGCCTCCGCAGCGCCCACCATCCTCCCGGTGAAGGCCATCTCCTTTGCCCTGGCGATGCCCACCCTCTCGGCGAGGAAGAACGACGACCCCATATCCGGCGCGGCGGCGATGCGTACGAAGCCCATGCAGAAGAGCGCCCTTTCCGTGGCATAGGTGATGTCGGAGGCGAGGGCCAACCCCAGGCCTCCCCCCACCGCGAAGCCGTCCACCTCCGTGATCACCGGCTTGGGACCCTCGTAGAGCCGGAGGATGACCTCAGCGAGGAGGGTCATGCTCTGGTTGAGAAAGACGGGGTCGAGGTTCTCCCCCAGCAGGCTGAGGTCGGCTCCGGAACAGAAGTGGCCCCCCTCGCCCCGCAGCACGATCACCCGCACCGACTCGTCCTCCAGTACGCGCGTGAGGCCCTCCACCATGGGATAACCGAGCTTGAGGCTGAGGGCGTTCATGTCCTCGGGGCTGTTCATGCTGCAGCAGGCTACGCCGTCCTCGAGCTCCACCTTGAAGATCTCGCCTTCCATGCCCCTGTCCTCCCTGCCATCTCCGGCAGCAAACCCATGCCGCCTTCCCCGTGATCCGTCATGCCAGGCCGGATCGAGCCGCTGAAGCGGGTGCCGCAAGCTGACGGCCCCCTCCTCTCCAGGAGCCGGTGACGCGAGCTCAGCCCCTCAGCGCCTCGACCAGCTTCTTTCTTCGTAATCCTCTCGGAGCCAATTCGGATGAGGCGCGGTTTTTCCTGCTCAGCCCCTCAGCGCCTCGACCAGCTTCTTTCTTCCCTCCTCGTCGGAGAGCATCTCCTTGAGCTTCCTCCACGCGAGAGGACAGTCCTTGTATTCCACGCCCACCAGCGCGTGCAACCTCGCGTCCAGTTCCCTCTTCCTCGCCCCGTCCGCCTTGACCTCCTGGAGGTCTATGCCCGCCTCCTCGAAGAGGCTGGCCAGATGCCGGAAATAGCAGGACATGCAAGGCCTCCTTTTCCTCGCGCCTCCCTCGCCCCGTCCCGAGGGGTCCTTCCCATCCTATTCAACCACAAACGGCCTTACGCCGCAGGGCTCGTTTCCATTATCATAGGGTGTACGCACCCCGCGGCGAGGGAGGGAGACGAGACGGGACATGCGCGTAGCCCTGATATACCCGGACTACTATCACAGCGGCTGCATCGAGGGGGAGCCCCAGGGCAGGGTGCACCTCGGGAGCGGGTACCTCTCCGCGGTGCTCAAGCGCGCGGGGCACGATGTGGCCTTCCTGCACCTCCTGGAGCCCACCGACCGCGACGCCTTCCTGGAGTGGCTCACGGCCCAGGACGCCGGCCTGGTGGCCTTCTCCACCACCAGCCTCATGTTCCCCAAGGTGCGCCGCATGGCGCGATGGGTCAAGGAGGAGACGGGGCTCCCGGTGGTGACGGGAGGGGTGCATCCCACCCTGGACCCCCTCGGGACCCTGGAGGAGACGAGCATCGACCTGGTGTGCGTGGGCGAAGGGGAGGCGGCCCTGCTGGAGCTGGTGGAGGCGCTGGAGGGGCGCGGGGAGGTGGACGCGGTCCCGAGCCTCATGGGAAGGTGGCGGGGAAGGGAGTTCGCCAATCCGGTGCAGCCCCTGCTGGAAGACCTTGACAGCCTTCCCTTCCCGGACCGCTCCATCTTCGACATGTCGCGCCTGGCGCCGGACCAGCGCGAGCGCATCACGGTGATGGCCTCGCGCGGTTGCCCCTACCGCTGCCGCTACTGCTCCAACCACGCCCAGAGGAGCGTCTATCCGGACGGGGGCCGCTATGTGCGCTTCCGCAGCGTGGACAACGTGCTCACGGAGATCGAGGAGCTGGCGGCGTACGCAGAGGGCGTGGACCACGTGCGCTTCGACGACGACATCCTCACCCTGCGCCCCGCCTGGTTCCAGGAGTTCGTGCGGGAATATCCGCGCCGCGTGGACCTCCCCTTCATCTGCAACTCCCGGGTGGACCTCCTCGACGAGGAGAAGATCGCTGCCCTCAAGGAGGCCGGGTGCAAGACCATATGCATGGGCATCGAGAGCGGCAACCCCTGGCTGAGGAAAAACGTCCTCGGCCGCAGGATGAGCGACCAGCGCATCCTGGACGCCTTCCGGCTCTGCCGCAAGTACGGCATCGGGACCGTCTCCCTGAACATGATGGGGTTCCCCCAGGAGGACTTTTCCATGGTCCTGGACACGGTGAAGCTCAACGGGCGCGCCCGGCCCGGCATCACCCAGATCACCGTCTTCTACCCCTTCCCGGGCACCGAGCTCTACCGCGACTGCAGGGAAAAGGGCCTGTTCGTGGACGAGGACACCGACACCCTGTTCACCCGCCGCTCCGCCCTCAGGCTGGAGGGGATCAGCGAGGAGCAGATGGAGCTGGTGAGCGAGTACTTCACCGTCCTCGCCTGGCTCTACCACGGCATCTTCACCCTCCCGGACGCGCTCTCCCGACCCCTAGAACGCCTGACGGACCAGGCACTGTCCAGCGGGCTCATCCCCCACGCATGGAAGAAGAAGGCCTGCGAACGCCTCCTTTCCCGCCTGCCTTGGGAATGGTACATGACCACCAAGTATTAGCGTTCGCCTTCCTCCGTTCTGCGCCGACGGCGCGATGCGCCCCACATGATCCCTCGGGGCGGGCCGGCCGCCTGCGGCGCTGATCCCCGCGCCCGCCGGCCGCAACACCGCCCTCTCCAGTAAGGTCTCGGACATCACCCTCACAGCGGAGCCGGACGGACAAATCGAAGAGGAGGCCTTCGCGGTGCCGGGGGACTTCCGGGCGGCGAACGTAGCCCCCGAACACGTAGGACCTGGATATCATCCCGGGGAACACGCTCCCCAACGTGCATTTCATCGCCCATGACCCCGAAGGGAGGGCCCCACCACCACCCGACGGCAATATGCGGCATATGCGGTGACCGTGCAGGTATCGAGGAGGCCTTCCAGGGATGCAGCGGCCACCTCGTGGAGGAGTGCAAGGCTTACCTGCCTGCGGAGGGGCACGGACTCTACCGGAGGCTCTACCGGAGGCTCAGGAGGCAGTGTCCGGCAAAAACGCATACCGCCAGATGACCTCTTGGACACCCGGCATACTGACCATACGTCTTTCTGCATTCGCCCCGGTCAAAAGAAGAAACACCCCCCTCGTTTTACTGATTCTTGACCTTTTCTTGGTTCCTGTTTAGAAGCGTCCGTTTACCATCGGTGTTGTTGAGGTGCCGGGGTGCGGCCGGTCAAGCGGAGCGGTGGTCGTGGCGGAAGAGAGGCCGCGAGACGATTAGGATACGAACCCGCCCAGCATAAAGGAGGTGTAGGCGGCGATATTGGTGGTCTGGACGCGCCGCGGCGAGGTGGAGCGGGCGGCCAAGTCCAAGGCGACCACAGGGAAGAAGGTGGGTAGCGGAAAGGGGGCAGTACAGATGCCATGATGCCGTGGCGCATGCATGGCTCGATGCGGACGGGCAGAGATGTCGCGAAACCCGTGCTGCCGGTCACGACATGGCGGGACCGCGAAAGGGGAAACGGAGAGAGGGGGTGTGCCGGATGTTGTTCATAAGCTCGTATTCCTGGCTCCTGACCGTCGTATACATATGCTTCGGAGCCCTGCTGGCCGTCTACTTCGCGGCCGTGGTCGTCTCTTACAGGCGCCGGCGCGGCGGGGGGATGCCGTGCGCTGGGGCGAGTATACCGGGTGCGTACGGCATTTCAGGCGCAAGCATGGCCTGATCAGGCACCGGCACGGAATCGTTCACACCTGAAAGCCGCAACTGCCGCGCCCGAGAGCCTGAGAGAGTGTCCGCATCCGGGTGCGTCTGAAGAAGAGTATGCCGGAGGACGCGCAAGCATGCGGCGCCGGCGGGATCTCCCTCGGCGGGCCATATGGTTGCATGATCCGCTGCTGTTCATCTCGATCGGTTTTCCCGGCAGTCGAGAAGGCTCGAGGCGAGGACCGTCTGCCCCGGCCTGCCCCGTGGCGGAGGCCTTCCGATTCCTCGGCATGCAGGCGCCGAAAGCGCGAGGATGAGGCGGGGCCGGAGGCCGCGTCGCCGCGGAGCAAGTCGGGGACAAGCCGTGGAGAGAGGCCGCACAATCCGCAAGGCCGGGGGCCTCTGTCCCGCGTTTTGCCGCGAACCTTCAAAGACGGCAATGGCGGGAAGGGGAAACCTCCTCACGAGGAACAACCCCGGAACGCAGCGCTGCACGAGCCGCCGACGCTCAACGACGCGTTCAGGGGAGGCAAGGGTATGGGTAGAAAACAGGTCAGGGTTCTTGTCCCTGACCTGCTCTTGCCTGGTAGCGGGGGGGAGATTCGAACTCCCGACCTTCGGGTTATGAGCCCGACGAGCTACCTGACTGCTCCACCCCGCGTCGATTCTCACGCTTACAACTATTATATGTAACAGCATACGGGTGAATTGTAAAGGAACCGGCACTCGATCTCCTCACCTTACGAGGAGCTGCTGCGCCAATGGCGGTATGCCCCGGGTGAATCGCAAAGGAACCGGCACTCGATCTCCTCGCCGCAACTCGCTTCGGAGATCAGACATATGGTCATGGTCCATCGGGTCGAATGCCCTTGAGCCCGCCCCTTTCTTCTTGCTGAGCTTGCCGGGCCCGTCGGAACGATCGGTCGTCTTCTTGTTTTCAACCCGGAGCGCCTGCCGGCTCTCCGCAACATCGCTTGCCCGACCTCCATGGACACGATGGCGGCGCACCGGACTCCTTCCACGTTGTCAACGTATCTGCCCAGAAAATACAATCTCATCAGGTATAAAGCCTCGCCAAAGTGGACGTAACGGGCATGTTGCCGCGGTTGCGAGGCGGAGCGGACCGGATCGGGACACGCGAAAGGCGGGAGAGAACAGCATGCGCGGGCGCAAGGGAACCATGGTGGCTGTGCTCATGACCGCCGCGGTGATGGTGGCGGCGGCTCTGATCATCCCCTATCTTTACCGGCGCGCGCGCGACGCGTCCTCCGGGAGCCCGGACGGGGAGACCCGGCCCCAGGACTACAGGCCCCTCACCCACGACGAACTGCTCGGTCCGCCCCTCACCTTCGAGACGCCCGCCTTTATCAGCATCCCGGCGGTGGGCATCGACGAGGAGGTGCGCGAGGGCAGCGACGACGAGGAAGAGCTCTATGCCATCCTCGCCCTGGGGCCTATCCACCTCCCCCACACCGGCTTTCCTGGCTGGCCGGGCAACTGCGTGATCTCCGGTCACCGCACCACCAAGACCAGGCCCTTCAACCGCCTGGACGAGCTGAAGCCCGGGGACGCGGTGTTCATCCGCAACCCGCGCGGGGTCTACGAATACCGTGTCACGGAGCTGCGCTACATAGACCCCAGCGAGAACGTGACCCTCTACACCTCCGAACCCACCCTCACCCTCACCACCTGCGCCCCCGAGGGAGACGCCACCCTGCGTCTGGTGGTGAGGGCCTCCCTGCAAGGCTTCACCCCCGTGGAGGAGATGGAGGAATAGGCGGGGTCATGCCGTCCGGAGCTCCAGCCTGAGCACCCGGGGCTCCACCATGCGGTGTTCGATCAGGGCTTCCTCGCCCTCCAGGTACTCGAACAGTCCCGCTATACGCCCTACCAGCCGGGGCAGATAGAAGGGGTTCGCGATGGTCATCTCCAGGTGGCCCTCTCCGTAGGAGTACTCCATCACGTTTCCGAAACCGCCCGCCAGCAGGTACCTAACGGCGGCCCGGTAGGCGCCGTGACGGGTGCGTATGCTTATCCCTCGTAGGTCCCGGAGATGGTATTCCTTGGTTATCTCCGTGACCAGGGACTCGAGCTCCTTGCCCAGCTTTCTTTGCAGGTCACGGACCACCCCGATGAATATATGCCCGGATGAGAAGATGTAGCGCCTGCCGCTGTCGCGCCTGCGGATCACTCCCTCATCCTCCACCCATTCCAGCTCCGTAAGAGCCCGGGGGAGCCCGCAAAAGGGGCAGGGATCGCCCCGATCCTCGCCGGGAGGGATGAACTCGCCTCCCAGCAGAAGCTCCTTCTTCGCCTCGCGTATCGTCTCCAAGGCCTCCCGGTCAAACGCACCCCGGGCAGCTCCCCGGGGCAGCAGCACGATGGTGAGGATGTAGTCGTCTCCCTCTTTTCTCCAGGAAAGCTGGGCCTCTTTCCCCGTTGAGTACTCGAGAAACCCCTTCGCCCCCCAGGCGATGGAGATGATGTCGAAGGGGGACACGACTCTGAGGACCACGAACTCGCGCCAGCGATGCGCCAGCAGCTCCATGCGGCAGAACCCCAGCAGCGCCATCTCCTTCATCACGGCATCGAAGATCACCCGGGTGGGCAGGTAGCGCGCCATCAGGCCGCGAAGGCCGATGAGGATATGGTCCGCGAGATACTCCCTGGTCGCCGCCTGCTGCCCCCTGATCATGGCATCCGCGGCGTTGACGCCCAACCTCCGCTCAAGTTCGGACCATACGTAAGGGTAATAATCGGCCTCGAACATCACCATGCGCATCTCGGGGTCGCGGCGCGAGAGGATGACGCCGTTCCCCTGCCATACATATCTCTCCGAGAGCTTGCGCGGAAGACCGCACCTATCACAGCGCTTCACGGTCCTGCCTCCCTCCCGGCAGCGACGTTCCCGTATCCATGTTACCATTTTCTGTATCCGGAATCACCGCCCAATCCCGGTCCGGCACCGCATGAACGTGCCTGAAGGTCATCGGGATCGTGTCCGCCCCAGATATGAACCTGCATGCGTAAAAAGGGGAGCGCCGGAGAGGAGAAGATTGACCCTGACCGCGTGCGGCAACGTCCACCGCAGGCATGCGGCGGCGGGCACCCGGCATATCCTGAAAGGGAGCCGCTTCTCCCCGCCTTCGTGGTATCCGCACGACGGCGGGCCCCGGAATATGCCTCCGCGCTCCTCCCTGCGTGCGACCGGGGGCGGCGCCGAAACAGGCGCTTGGATGTGGCCAGGGATACCCGTTACTCCGGCCGCCGCCTTCAGGGCTGGCCGGAGAGGGCTGCCATGCGCTCGAGGACCTGGCCGAGCTGGTCCATCTTCGCCCCGTAGGCCGCCCAGTCCCCGGCGCGCAGAGCCGCCTGCGCCTCTCCGTAGAGCTGGTTGGCCCGCCGTACCAGCTCCGCGAGGTCGCCCTCGGGCTGGGGCTGAGGCCCGGGTTGGGGTTGGGGCGTGGGTCCCGGCTGCGGCTCGGGGGCGGCGCCGAAGACCGCCTGCAGGGCCTCCTCCAGGGTCTCGCCCATCTCCACGCGGTCGCCGTATCCCACGATGACCCGTTTGAGCTGGGGGATGGCGGGATTGGTGGCCTCCAGGTAGAGGGGCTCCACGTAGATGAGCGATCCCTCTATCGGGATCACCAGGGTATTGCCGCGGATGACCCTGGAGCCCGCCTGGTTCCAGAGCGTGATCTGCTCCGAGATCTCCGTCTTCTGGTCCACCAGGGACTCGAACTGCTGGGTGCCGTTCACCAGCCTGCCGGGCGGGAAGGAGAAGTTGATCAGCTTCCCGTAATGGGGAAAATCGCAGCGGGCCGCCACCCAGTCCACCATGTTGCTCTTTCCCCGGGGGTTGAAGGGGAGCATGAGCACCATCTCCTCCTTCTCCTCGCCGGGAAGGTTGATGATCACGTAGTAAGGCCTTACCTGCTGGGACTGGTTCACGTCGTAGGTCTCTGTGGAGACCTCCCATACATCCTCTTTCTGGTAGAAGGAGTCCACGTCGTTGAGGTGATAGGTCTTGTACATCTCCATCTGCACCGAGAAGAGGTCCTCGGGATATCGCAGGTGTCGCTTGATGTCCTCGGGCATCTCCTCCATGGGGGTGAAGAGCTCGGGGAAAATCCTGCCGTAGGTCAGCGCCACGGGATCGCCTGGGTCGGCCAGGTAATAAGTGAGGGTCCCGTCGTAGGCGTCTATCACCACCTTCACGGAATTGCGGATGTAATTG
This sequence comes from Actinomycetota bacterium, assembly GCA_014360645.1. Taxonomy (NCBI): domain Bacteria; kingdom Bacillati; phylum Actinomycetota; species Actinomycetota bacterium. The sequence goes on from JACIXD010000004.1 coordinate 241,108, forward strand.
AAGTCCTGGTTGTAGTACTGCGAGTAGGGGTAGAGGTCGCTTGTGGTGTAGGCGTCGAGTATCCACTTCTGGCGTCCGTCATCGGTGACCACCAGGTAGGGGTCGCCGTCCAGGGTGAGGAAAGGCGCCACCTCCAGGGCCCGGTCCTTGATGTTGCGCCTGAACATGAGGCGCGTTTCGCCGGTTATGTAGCCGCTGAAGAGGAAGGTGATGTCGCGATTGCGGATGGAGAAGGCCAGGCGCTTGAGGAAGTTGGACACTTGCACCCCGCCCTGGCCCTCGTAATACGGCTCCACCAGCTTGTTGCCGCTCTCGAGGGGATAATCTATCTCCTCCGCCCCCGTGCGCACCGCCACGTAATCGTGGGCGAGCTCGCCGTAGTAGAGCTCGGGGCGAGTTATCTCTATCCCCAGGCCTTCCTGGGATACGGGAGGTATATCCTTAACGGCGAGTTCCGGGTCGCCTTCCTTTGTCTTGCGGTTGGAAGGAGCCATGACCAGGCCGTAGCCGTGGGTGTAGGAGAGACGCGTGTTCTGCCAGGTCCTGGCATCCTCGCGCAGCTTGTCTATCACCAGCTCCCTGCCCGCTACCAGCATCTGGGTATAACGACCGTCGAAAACCGTATAGCGGTCCACGTCCACGTCGTTGAAGTCGTAGAGCTGGCGCAGCTCCTGGCGCTGCATGAAGACCTGTTTGATCAGCCGCGGGTCCCAAAGGCGCACGTTGCCTATGGTGGCGGCGTTGGCCACGACGTCCTCGTAGGTGAGGTTCAGGTCCGCCGGGAACAGCCTCTTTTCGACGTCCGCCTCCTCGCCCTCGTCCTGGATGCTGTAGGCGTCCTGGGTGAACTCTATGTTGTAACCTATGTATTCCCTCTCCCTCGCCAGCTCCTTGGGCTTGACCACGTAGTTCTGGACGATGAGAGGATAGAGGGACCCCGCCAGCAGGGCTACCACCACGATGCCCACCACCCCCGCCAGAGGGAGCTTCCAGCCTTTGTAGCGGATGTTGAGCAGGAAGAGGCCCGCGCACGCTAAGCATGCGGCGATGAGGATCCAGTAGGCCGGGATCTGGGCATGCACGTCGGTATAGCTGGCCCCGGTCACCGTGCCCCGCGGCGAATACAGCAGTCCCAGCATGTCCAGGCGGAAACTCCAGGCCTGCACCATCAGGGTCACCGCCGCGAGCACCGAGAGATGCACCTTCACGTGGGTGGCGAACTTCCGGCCCCTGCCGGCGCTGAAGCTGATGGCCCCGTAGAGGAAATGCACCGCCGCGGTGACGATGATGATGAATATCAGCGAGGTGATCAACCACCCCACGAAATAGCGCAGGAAGGGGTATTCGAAGACGTAGTAACCGATGTCCTTGCCGAAGATGGGATCGGTCTTGCCGAAGGGCGCGTGGTTGAAGAAGATGAGCGCCTTCTCCCACTGCGCCGCGGAGGCCCAGCCCACGATGAAGGAGACCAGCGCCGAAAATGCGACCAGCCCCCTGTCGAGCCATTTGCCGGCTCGCTCGCGGAAGTTGGCCAGGGATTCCTCCACCGGCGAGGGGGTTTCCGCGGGCCTCTCGTAGCGCGGGACCAGGCGCCTCGCCAGCCAGATGTTGCCGTAGAAGATGGCGAAGAACAGCAGCCCGAAGGCGAAGAAGAGCCAGATCTGGGTGACGATCCTCTTCCAGAAGACGGAGGTATATCCCACCTCTTCGTACCACAGGAGATCGGTGTAGAAGGTGGACAGCCAGGAGGCGCTCAGGATGAGTACCGCCAGCACGAGGATGACCACGCCCGCGATCCACTTGGTGCGGGGCTTGATGCTGTTCCACCTGTCCCGCAGGCCCGATGAAGGCCGCTTGTCGGCCTTTCCGCGGAAGAGTCCGGGAAACCCTCCCCCGTCGCCGCCCCCTCCCCTGAAAATGGAATCCCAGGGGAACTTTTCCTCTGGCACGTCTTTCCTCCTTGTCTCGCCGCACGGTTCCCCGCCGGCCGGTGCGCCTCGGCCGGCCCGCCTCCGCGCCGCGCCCTGCCACACCGGGCGCGCGCTTTAGCCCAGGCCGGCCAACTTCTTGTACTCGGATACTATCGCAGGGAGAACCTCGCCCGCCTTGCCCAGGCACACGAGGTCGGCCTGCTGGTCGTGACAGGTGGCGGTGGTGTTCACGAAGATGAGTTTGCCCCTCCTCCTCTTGGTGTACTCCGGGAGAGCCGCCGCCGGATAGACCTCGAGACTGCAGCCCACCACCAGCATGAGGTCGGAGGTGGAAGCCAGCTCGGCGGCGCGAGCCAGCACCCTGGAGTCCAAGGGCTCCCCGAAGAAGACCACGTCGGGCTTGATGGTCGCCTGGTCGTCGGGGCAGCAGGCGACCTGGTCCCCGTCACGGCTGAGCTCCTTCATCTCCTCCAGGGTGAACACGCGGCGGCAGGACATGCAGTGCCCCGTGCGGTGGGTGCCGTGGAGCTCCAGGACATCCGAGGATCCAGCCCGCTGGTGGAGATGGTCGATGTTCTGGGTGATCACCGCTCGCAGCTTCCCCATCGTCTCAAGCTCCGCGAGGGCGAAATGGGCGGGGTTCGGAGCGGCGTTCTCCAGGGTGGGATTGAGCTCCTTGGCCATCTCCCAGAAGCGCTCCGGGTGGTTGACGAACCCCTCGTAGGTCCCGTAGAGCAGGGGGTCGTATTTCGTCCACAGTCCCCCGGGAGAGCGGAAATCCGGGATGCCGGATTCCACGGAGATGCCCGCACCGGTGAGCGCCACCACCTGGATGGACTCCAGTATCATCTGCGCGGCGCGCCTTACGCACTCCTCATCCATCTCTCTCTCCCGCCGAGCAGCTCATCGCACTTCTCCCCCGGCAGCCCGTTGCAAGTGATTATAGCACGGCGGCGGCGGCTCCTAGGGGACGCTGCCGAGGGCGTTGTGCCCACCCTCCCAGACGCCGTGATAGGAGAAATACACGGAGCGTTCTGCCACCACTCCCCGGTCCGAGCGCACCGTCACCGCCACGTCCTTCTCCGGCCCCACCACCTCGTTGACGGAGATGGTAAAGCGCTGCCCCGGCGCGAGCAAGAACTCCTGCACCTGGCCGGTGGCATCCTGGAAGGAGTACTCCACGCTCACCTGCGCCGCCACCTCGCCGGGGTTGAGTAGGCACAGCCACTCCTCGAAGCCCGCACGGGTGCTGCCCTCGGAAAAATACCACTCCAGGGCGGGGGCCGCCCCCATTGAGAGGTGCCCTCCCCTCCAGGCGCCGCGGTACTCGAAATACATGGGGCGTTCGGCGACGATGGGCCGGTCGGAACGCACCTCCACCGCGACGTCGCGCTCCGGTCCGACCACCGGGTTCACCGGCACCGTGACCCTACGGAGGGCGGGAACCGCGATCTCCTGCTCCATATCCTCTCCGTCCGCGAAATGGTAGGTCAGCCTCGCCGCCGCGTCCTCGTCGCCTGGATTGGCGAGGCAGATCCAGGTCTCGAAGCCCGCGCGGGTGGTGCCCTCGGCGAAATACCATTCCTCGCGCGGTGCCGTGGCGCCCACCGCTATATGCCCGTCGTCCCAAACCCCCCGGTAGGAGAAATACATGGGGCGCTCCGCTACCACGGGCTGGCCGGACTCCACCTTCACGGCCACGTCCTTCCCCGGCCCCACCGCGGCGTTGACGTTGATGGTATATCTCTTCCAGGCAGGGACGGTGCAGCGTATGGTGACCAGGTCGCCGTCCGAGGTGAAGAGGTCCACCCGGGTCTCCGCGTCGGTGCTGCCGGGGTTGGCAAGGCAGAGCCAGGTCTCGAAGCCCGCGCGGGTGGTGCCCTCTGCGAAATACCAGGTGGTGGAGGCCTCCAGCGCTGGCTCGGAACAGTGCCCGCCGGTCCAGGCGTCGCGGTAGCGGAAATACATGGGGCGCTCCGCGTATATCCGTTCCGTCGCGGTGACCGCCATGGATACGTCGCGGTCGGAGCCGATCTCGGAGTTGACGTAGACGGTCACCCGGGCATGGGCCGGGATGTTGTAGTAGCGTATGCGGTTGGCGCCCTCCGCCACCATATAGGTGACGGTGGCGGTGTGCTCCGCGTCGTAGGGGTTGAACAGGGTGAGCCATTCCTCGAAGCCCGCGCGGGTGGTGCCCTCTGCGAAATAACAGGGCACGGCGGCGGGCAGCTCATAGACAGTAAAATCATAGGGGTTGCTCTCCCCGAAAAGAGTGGTGACCACCACCGGCCCGGAGGTCGCCTCCTCGGGCACGATGACCACGATGTAGGTGTCGGTCCATATCACCGCCGTTCCCGCGTCGGCGCCGTTGAAGGTGACCGAGCACACCTCGGGTATCTGCAGTTGCCCGAAGCGCGCGCCCTGGATGGCCACGGGCGTCCCCCTCCAGGCGGCGCCGGGAAGGATGGCCTCTATCTCCGGCCCCAGGCCCTGCGAGCGCGCCACGCCCGCCCATGGATACGCGCCGACGATCAAGACGAGGGCGAGGAAGAGGGCTGCATGCGTGGCTCTTTTCATCATCGACCTCCCGCCATCTCCGCTCCTCCCGTGAAAGGACGCCGTCACGCCCCAGCCCGGGCCGGAGGCTACCGGTCCCGCCAGGACACCCGCCCCGCCGTTCCATACCGCGGCGCGCGTTAACCTCTATTATAACCGCAGCCCCGACATGCGGGCGCCATCGGGGCAACGGGGCGGGATGGCAGTGGAAACCGTGCAGGTCATCCCGTTGGGCTCCCCCATCATTGCCCGTTGTATCCCGGGCTGATCGCGGGCGCGGGGCGGGGCGGCTGCGGACCGGAGGGCGGCGGCGGATCGGGTTGATCTCGGGCGCCGGGCGGGACGGCAGGCATGCAAAAGGGCGGTCCGCGGACCGCCCCTGGCAGCCGCCTCCGCTGCAGCCGGCTAAGGCTGTTTCTTGCCCCCTTCCTCGAAGGACCCCAACACCCAGATGCCCGTGGAGTTGAACCACACCTTGTCCCTGCGCATGGAGTAGTAACCCGTAGCCTCGTCGTAGGTCGGTCCCGGCACATTGGGCAGGCTCTTTATCCCCACCACCGTGCCCACGCCTTGCACGAGCCACTGGTATTCTATGCGCGTCGCGTTCACCCGGCTCTCCGGGAGGGTATAGTCAAAGCGCAGGAGCAGGGCGTCGTAGGTGCCGGCGGGGGTGGTCATCTTGCCCGCGGATACCACCTCGAAGGTGGTTCCGGGATACTCCGACCCTGAGGAGAGATATATGGGGGGGATGGTGCCGGTGTCGCCCACCTTGAGGGGGAAGGATATGGTCACCGAGACCGGCGTCCGCTTGTCGAGGGGACTGAGGTAGCGTACCGTCTCCTTCCTGGAGCTCGTGCTGCCCTGGGGGAAATGCTCGACAGTGTAGCCCCACTCGTGCCATTCGGATGCTATGGAGTCGTTGCTCTCGTAGGCGGTGATCACGAAGCGGTGCCCTCCCGATCCTATATAGGTCTGCCTCAGGGCGTAGGTCGCCTGGGGGAACGCGCCCGCGTCCGCGGCCTCGTGGATGCCTATGACCTCCTCGATAAGCTTGTAGGGAGTGGTCATGTTGAAGTACCAGGGGCCCTCGAGGTCGAAGTACACCGGGTACATGTTGCTGGTGGCTTCCACGCTCTTATAGAAAGCGCTGGACCAGTTCACCGGGGGCTTGGGGCTCTCCGCCGCATAGAGTTCGACGTCGTCCCAGTAGCCCAGGGTCGAGGTGTCGTAATGGTCGCCGTGCTCGTCGTTGATCCAGTCGTTGATGTGATAGACGAGCCGCGTACCCACCGCAGGCTCCCAGAACTGAACCACCAGCCCGTCTTCCTTCCTCTGCTGCTGCTGCGGACCGGGCTGGACGACAACCTCGCCCTTTTCCGCCGGCTGCTGCTCCTGGGTGGTCTGTTCCGCCGGTTGCTGCTCCTGGGCCCATACCGTCATTCCCAGGACCAGGAACAGGCACCCCGCGACCAGCAAGGCGCACATGGTGAGCGCCGCCCTGCGCCAACCTCTCGTCGCGCGCGCCATCTCGTACATCTCCTTACCCCCTTAGCCTCACGCACATGCCGATTCAGCCGCCGGGCCGCCATCATGCAGACCGCTCGTCACCCGCACGGCGGCCGCCCGCCTTTTCCTTTTCCTGCCACGGAAGCAGGTCTCCAAGCGGCAATAATATGTTATTCCCGGGTGGAAGACCTGTCTATCCGCAATGCGTGTTCGCAATGCGCGTTCCTGAACCTTCCAAGTATTGTATTCGGCTCGAAATGCTTACTCCTGAAGGAGGAAAATCCGCGCCGGGACCATGCCCGCAGGTGATAGTACCGGGGCGATCCACGGCGCCCGTGCTCCAGCGCGGCGGCCGGGATATGAGCACACGGCATGGAAAGAGGCGGTGCGCGGACCGCGAGATGGAGAGGTTAAAGCGAGGCCGGCCTGTATCCGACTTCAAGAAGAGTAGGAAGAGCGTCGGGACATCAAGGGGGGCGGCGGACCCCGGAGCGCGCCGCGCCCGGGGCGGGAGCGCGTGTTGGCGGGGGCCACGGCGGCCGCCGTCAGCGAGCGGCCCGGCCGGGCGGCGGCGGGAACCTGATGGGCGGAAAGGAGAGGCTGATCCGCCCCGCCGGTAGTCGGCTCCAGGAGATGGAAGATGTGCCCCGGCGCTGCCATAATCATGGTTATGAGGCCGGGCGGTCCAGGACGGTCGCGACGCGGACATGAGCGCGGCGTCGGCGGAAATGACGGCGCCGCTTACCGCAGGTAACGCCGTGACATGCGGCAGCGAGACGGCGGGTCCGTATAGTCGAAAGCCAGCCGTCCGATAAGTCCAGACGGAGGGAGCTCGCATGCAGGGAAGGATCCTGGTGGTAGACGACGAACCGGAGATCCTCAGGGCGGTCAAGTTCTACCTCGAGGACGAGGACTTCGAGGTGCACGTCACCGAGGACGGAAGCCGCGCCGCGGAGCTCGCGGAAGCCCTGCATCCCGACCTCATAATCCTCGACGTCATGATGCCGGTGACCGACGGCATCCAGGTATGCCGCCAGCTCCGCTCCCGATCCCGCACCCGCCTCATCCCCATCATCTTCCTGACCGCGCGCGAGGCGGTGGAGGACAAGATCAAGGGCCTGGAGGCGGGGGGGGACGATTACGTAACCAAGCCCTTCAGCAACCAGGAGCTCCTGGCGAGGATAAAGGCCCATATCAAGCGCTCGCGCGAGGAGCTCAGCTCCCACCCCGTCACCGGCCTGCCCGGCGCGGTGACGGTGGAGGACGAGGTCAACCGCCGTCTCCACGCGGGGGAGATCTTCACCGCCGTCTTCGCGGCCATGGAGCACTACCGCCCCTTCCAGGAGGCCTACGGGGTGAGCCGGGGCGAACGCCTCCTCCTCCACATGGCCAGGACGCTGGAGGAAGCCCTGGACGCATGCGGGGCGGAGGGATGTTTTCTGGGACAGCCCTCTTACGAGGAATGCATCCTCCTCTTGCCGCCCGACCGGGCGAACGAGGTGTGCTCACGCGCCGTCGCCATCTTCGAGGAGGGCAAGCTCGATCACTACCTTGAGCAGCACCGCCGCCTCGGCGAGCTGACCTACTACGATTACCGCGGCGACCTCGTCCGCGCCCCCCTGGTCTTCCTCGCCCTGGGAGGAGTGTGCAACTCCAAACGCTTCATCGCCACCTACGCCGCACTCGCGGAATGGGGCGCCCAAGTACTCCTCAAGGCCCGCGCCCGCGGGCGCGGCGGCCACGTCCTCGAGGAATGATGGCCATGGCCGGGGAACTGATCCTGGTGGTGGACGACGAGGCGAACATCGTGGAGCTGGCGCGCCTGTACCTGGAAAAGGAGGGGTTCCGGGTCGCCCAGGCCTCGGGAGGCGAGGAGGCGCTGCGGCTCTTCGAGGAGCTGCAGCCGGCCCTCATCATCCTGGACATCATGATCCCCGAGCCGGACGGCTGGGAGGTATGCAGGCGCATCCGTTCCCGCTCGCGCCTGCCCATCATCATGCTCACGGCGCGGGAAGACGAGGTGGACAAGGTGGTGGGCCTGGAGCTGGGCGCGGACGACTACCTCACCAAGCCCTTCAGCCCGCGGGAGCTGGTGGCCAGGGTAAAGGCGGTGCTGAGGCGCACGCAGCCCGCTCCCACATCCTTGGAGGTGCTCCACCTGGATGACCTGGTCATCGACTGCTCGCGGCGCCGCGTGACCCAGGGAGGTAGGGAGGTGGAGCTCACGCCGCGGGAATTCGACCTGCTGTTCGTCCTCGCCCTCAACCGCGGCATAGTCATGAGCCGCGAGAAGCTCCTGGAGCGCGTGTGGGGCTATGAGTACTACGGCGATACCCGCACCGTGGACGTGCACATCCGCCACATGCGCGAGAAGCTCGGTGAGGACTCCTCCAACCCCCGCTACGTGGAGACGGTGTGGGGGATGGGGTACAGGTTCCGGGAAGGGAAGAAGTGAGGCCATGGCGGAGAGTCGAGCCCGCCCCTTCCGCTCCCTGCGCGGGCGTTTTCTCTTCTATTTCCTCATCCTGGGCGTCTTGAGCCTACTGCTCTTCGGCGCTCTCTTCGCCTACCTGGCCTGGAGGGAGCGCGGCCGCGAGGAGCAGGCCGCCCGGGACGTACTGGTGGAACAGGCGAGGGAGATGGGGCGCGACATGGCAATGCTCTTCGCCCTGGGAGAGCGCCTGCCAGGCTCCGCCCTGGCCGATACCCAGAGGGTCACCCAGCTCCTGCGCCTGGAGGGAAAGCTCATCAAGGCGGTGAGCGTGATCGTGGACCGCGGTGGCGAGGTGGTGGCCCCCCGCCCCATACCGGCGCGCACTCCGCGCTCCTTCGACCCCGAACTGCTGGCGGAGAACGAGGTGATCGCCCGCCAGGGTTCATTCGGGATCCTGGGCGAGGTCTACCTGGTGTCCGTGCCCCTGAACATACCCAGCCATCCCGAGTACCACAACCTGCTGGTGGCCAAGCGCCCCCAGGACCTGGTGACGGTGTCCGGCGCGGAGATAACTCGCTACCTAGTCATCGCCGGCGGAGCCGCCCTGCTGCTCTCCATCATCATGGCCCTGTACCTGAGTTCTTATGTGCTGCGGCCCCTGCGCAACCTCACCCACGCGGCCTGGGAGCTGGCCCACGGGAAGCTGGAGCGGAGGGTGGAGGCGTCGGGGCAGGACGAGATCGCCGAGCTCTCGCGCTATTTCAACTACATGGCGGACCGCATCCAGACCAGCGCGCGGCTGCAGAAGGAATTCGTGGCCAACGTCTCCCACGAGATCAGGACCCCCCTCACCTCCATCGAGGGGTTCTCCCAGGCCCTCCTGGAGGACATGGTGGAAAGCGACGAGGATAGGCGGCGTTACCTGGGCATCATCGCCGAGGAGAGCCGGCGCTTGAAACGGGTATTGGAGCAGCTCCTCGCCCTCTCCCGCATAGATGCCGGCGCCTGGACGCTGCAACCCTCTCCCCTGCCCCTGGGGCCCTTCCTCCGCGAGTTGGTCGAGAAGGTCATGCCCAAGGCAAGGGACAGGGGGTTGGAGCTCAAGCTGGCCGCGGGCGATGACCTGCCGACGCTGGAGACCGACCGCGACGCCCTGGAACAGGTGCTGCACAACCTCCTGGATAATGCCGTCAAGTTCACGCCCGAGGGGGGCGAGGTGATCCTTTCCGCCGACCCCCTGCCCCTGGGCGGGGCACGCATCCAGGTCAGGGACACCGGGCAGGGCATCCCTCCCGAGGAGCAGGAGCGCGTCTTCGACCGTTTCGTGCGCGTGGAGCGCTCGCGCTCCCAGCGACACGGAGGATCGGGGCTGGGCCTCTCGGTGTGCCGGGATCTCGTCCGCCTGCTGGGCGGCAGCATCTCCCTTTGGAGCCAGCCCGGCAGGGGTACCGTCTTCACGGTGGAGCTGCCGCCGGAGATCAACCGGTGAGGACCAGGTCTTGCGTCTTGTATAATTTACCATGCTCTTCCATGCAGCGACTCCCGGGAGGAGCGGGGGTCAAAGTTAAGTTGTCGCCGGGACCGCTGCGCGCTGCGCCTGAGCAAGGGCCTCGATGACCCACTTTCGTCCTCCGCGTCCCTCCCTGGGGGGACGCTCGAGGTGGCTGGGACCCCGAAGACGGATCATCGCCGGGACCGCGACGCGATGGTATAAACGGGTGAGGGATTCAAGAACAAGGGCCTGGCCCCGTTTTTTAGGCGAGGAGAGAACATGCCCGAGCTTCCCGAGGTAGAGATCATCCGCCGGCAACTGGAAAGAGAGCTGGCGGGCGGGCGCATAACGGGCTGCGAGGTGTCGCTGCCGCGGCTGATCACCTATCCTACCCCCCTGGGTTACCGCCGGGGGCTTAGGGGGAGGCACGTGCTGGCCGTGAGGCGACGGGGAAAATACCTGCTCCTGGAGCTGGAGGGCGGCCGGGAGCTGGTGATCCACCTGGGGATGACCGGCTCGCTGCTCTTCTCCCGCCCGCACGAGGAGCGTCCCCGCCACACCCACCTCGTCTTCCACCTCGAGGACGGCAGGGACCTCCTCTACGTCGATCCCCGCACTTTCGGCGAGACCGCACTGCTGCGAAAAGGGGACCGCCGGCCGCTGCGCGGGCTGCACAACCTGGGCCCCGAGCCCCTCGCGGAGGACTTCGACTGTACCTCCCTCTCCTCCGCCCTGCGCGGAAGGTGCCGCGTCAAGTCGGCGCTCATGGACCAGTCCCGCATCGCGGGCATCGGTAACATCTACGCCGACGAGGCGCTGCACCGCGCCGGCATAAGCCCCCTGCGCCGGGCTTGCGACCTCACGCCCGGGGAGACCGCGCGCCTGCACGCGGCCCTGCGGGAGGTGCTCGCGGAAGCCATCGCGCGGGGAGGCTCTTCGGTGAGCGATTACGTGGACCTGCGCGGCGAGCGCGGCTCTTTCCAGGAGGCCCACCGCGTCTACCGACGCGCCGGGGAGTCCTGTCCACGCTGCGGAGCCCCCATCCGCCGCGAGGTCATCGCCGGACGCGGCTCCTACTTCTGCCCCGCCTGCCAGGAGTAGTGATCGGCGGGGGAGACGGGGTCCCCGCGTCCCCTATACCCCGCCCGAGATTGCGCGGGCCGCGGACGCCCCCTGCGGCAAGCGCCGGCGGTGCCCTCCTTCCCGGACCTCCTCCCCACCGCCAAGATGACGCGGGCTTCCTGCGAAAAGCCTCGGTGCCCCGGATCCCGCCCAAGTGAAAGGGGCCGGGCGCCGTGCCCGGCCCCTTTGTATGGTAATTATTACCAGGTACCGTACCCGATGGAGCAGGAGCCTCCCGCCTTGCGCGAGCCGTCCTGGGGATCGGTGTATACGAAGTACATGGCCCGCTCCACCACCACCCCGGAGGAGCAGGCGGCATTCACCCCCGCCGCCTCCATGGGACAGGCCTCCACGCGGACGGAGACGTCCGTCGCCTCCAGGCCCGGCACGTCGTCCACCTTAACCGTCATGCGATAGTTGGGCGGGCAGTCGCGCTCCTCCACCATGGGCTCCCCGCTGGGGGTCATGTAGGTTAGTTCTATCTTCTGCCAGAAGTCGTAGGGGTTCATGATGAGTACGAAGGTGTCGAATCCCCCGCCGGTGTAGCCCTCGGCCAGGAACCACTTGGGACGGGTCTCCGGCGCGCCGATGGAGGTGGCCCCATCGCTTGACGCGCCGTATCTGAAATAGACGGAGCGCTCGGCCACGATCCCCGCGGGCACCTTCTCCATCGTGAGATCGACGTCTCCGGCGATACCGTCGAAGATCCGCGGCACCTGGGACTCGCCTTTCTTCGCGTTCACAAGGCCGGTCACCCTGTCCTTCAGGTAGGCATGGGCTTCCTCGGCGCTTACCCGGTTGTTGCCGTTGGTGTCCGCGGCCTTCTTCCCCAGCGCCTCCACGAAGTAATACGCCCAGGCGCCGTTGCCGTAGTCGCCGCTCGCGGCGGTGAAGTCGGCCTCGGGGAACTCGTACGACCTCTCGCCCCTGTCGCAGGAAGCCAGGAGCACCCTCCCTGGAGCGGCCAGTTCCTCAGCGATGCCCCCGCTGTTGTCGCAGCTGAAGAGGCCCACCAGTTTCTGGGTCGGCCAGTCGGAGAAGTAGCCCTCCAGCTCGTCCACGGAGACCCTGCCGTCATAGAGGTCCAGATAATCGCCGGAGGCGTCGGTCGAGCTGCGGCCCCCGAAGAAGAAGACCACGATGTCGTCGGCGTCGGTGTTGTCGGCCAGCCACTCCATCTTGTGCCGGAAGTTATCCACGCAGGCGTTGTCCCCTTGGTAATAGAAGTACGTGAAACCGCCGTTGTCCGCCAGGCGGTGCTTGATGTCGTACATGTCGTCAATGGCATACTCGAGGTCGGTCCCATCCGGGTAGTCCTCGATGCCGAAGAGCACCGCGTAGCGCTTGACCTCGCTCTCCTCGCCGGCCGAAGCGAGCTGCACCTGGCGGGTGGCGGTGACCTTGGTGGACACGTCCGTTCCCTCCAGTCCGGGCACCTCGTCCACGTGGATGGTGTCGCGGGCCCAGGGCTTCACCCCGGCATGGGTCACGCTCACCGGCTCGAAGCCGGGCTTATTGGAGTAGAAGGTGTAGGTGATGTCCACCGTGTCCCAGGAGGGGTTCATGGCCATCACCCAGGTGTCGAAATCCCCGCCGGTGTAGCCCTCGGGGAGGAACCACTCCGGGGAGGTGCCGGTGGTGCCGATGGAGCAGGAGCCGCCCGCCTTGCCGTAATAGTCGAAGTACATAGCCCGCTCGGCGACAAGCGGCCTGTCGGAGAATATGCAGGTCGCGACGTCGGTGTCGTCGAACCTCACCTGCTTGGGTTCCCCGCCGCCCCCCTCGCCGGTGGCGGGGATGAAGTTCTCCTGTCCCTCCGTCCACACCAGCTCGTCGAGCTTGATGGTCTTCCTGCGCCCGGCCGGAATACTGGTCTTGAACATGTAATAGCGGCCGTCCTGGGGCTTCAGCAACTTGACGTGCACGTTCTCGGCATCCTCCTCGCCGGGGTTCATGAGCAGCACGTAGGTGTCGAACCCGCCCCCGGTGTAGCCCTCGGGGAGGTACCAGCTCCAGGCGGGGGCGGTCGCGCCTACGGTGGCATGGCCGCCGGCCCTTTTTCCCTGCCCGGCCTCGTAGTTGAAATACATGGCCCGCTCCGCGATGATCCCGTCGCTCTCGCAGACCACCTCCGCCGCTACCTCCTTCTTCTCCAGCCCGGGGACGGTGTTGAGGAATATAGTGGTCCTGGTCTCCCCATTCAGCGGCACGTCCAAGGAGATGGGCTCCCCGTCCGGCGTGAAGAACCGGCAGTGGGCTATATCGTCACTCTCGTTGGGGTTCTGGATGAGGATCCAGGTGTCGAAGTCGCCGCCGGTGTAACCCTCGGCGAAATACCATCCCCTGGCTCCGCAGGCCGCCTTGACCTCCTGCGCGGGCGCCGCCGCCGTGCCCATGGCGCAGAGCAGCCCGCCGAGGACCAGGGCCAGCAGGACCGTCGCGAACCTCTTTTTCCCGCTCATCTCGCAGCTACCTCCTTTTCGTCGCCAGAGACGGGAAGTCTGCCCCCTTCCGTACCCCGGCTCAAGCTCGCGTTGCCCTTGCCTATCACATCGACGCGCCGAGTACGTCCCTTGAGATGCGGCAAGTTCCGCACTCACGCATATATGAACGGCGGCTGCGGCGCATCATTACAGATCGAGGAACGAAAAAACCGGCCGGGAAGGGAAGCCGGTATGAGGCGCCGGGGGCCTCCGGGAAAGCCCCGCGCGCGCCGGCACTGAGGTCCAGGGGCTCGAGAAGCTGGCCTCGGCGGCGGGGCCGGAGGCGGAAACGGGAGACTTTCGCCCCGGGGGTCGCGGCAGGGCGGTCGCGGCGGCAATCCGCCATCCCGATCCGCCTTTCAGTCGGGTAAGAAGCCCGGCAGAGGGTCGCCGGCGGCGGGGCGCGGCTCGTGGGCTGGGGCGCCGGGCGGTTCCACGGGCCTCCGCCGCGTGGTGAATGCGCGCGCCGTGCCTTGCGGCTCCACGCGGACCGACCCCGGACGAACACGGAAGAACAACCCGTCGATGGTCGCCGATATCAACATGCGTATCCCCGCCACCGCCCCCAGCGAGGAGCTGCCGGAAAGGCGCGGCCTCATCTCCACCGCCGTCTCGCGCACCCTGAGGCCGCAACCGCACAGCAGGAGCAAGGACCTCACCTCCGGATAACGGCTGGTATCCGCGCTGGCCAACAGGCGCATGGCCTGACGCGAATAGGCGCGGAATCCGGATGTGGGATCGGTGAGGGGGATGCCCGTGCGCCGGCGGAGTAGCGCCCTGAGCCAGGAGATGCCCGCGCAGCGGAAAAAGGAGGGCGCATATGACGGCAGCGTATCCGCCATGAACCTGGACCCCACCACCACGTCCGCCTCTCCGCGCACCAGCGGTTCCAGCAGGTCCTGGATATGACGGGCGGGGTGCTGTCCGTCGGCATCGAGCCTCACCGCGAAAGAATACCCGTGTTCGAGGGCAAAGGACAGCCCGTGACGCTCCGCCTGGCCGACTCCCTCGTTACGCGGCAGGCGCATGACCAGGGCTCCTTCCGCCAGTGCCCCGGCGCCCGTGCCGTCCCGGGAGGCATCGTCCACCACCAGGATCTCCATGCCGGGGCACGTGGAACGGATCTCCCTCACCACCCTCTCCACGTTCCCCTCCTCGTCCCGGGCGGGCACCACCGCCAGCGCGGAACCGCCCTTCCCTCCCGCGCCGCCTTCCGGCCGGTCAGAAGGGCTGTGGGGGGAAGGGTCCTGCCATTTCCGCCCGACCTCCCTCTCCACGTTCCCCTCCTCGTCCCGGGCGGGCACCACCGCCAGCGCGGAACCGCCCTTCCCTCCCGCGCCGCCTTCCGGCCGGACAGAAGGGCTGTGGGGGGAAGGGTCCTGCCACTTCCGCCCGACCTCCCTCTCCACGTTCCCCTCCTCGTCCCGGGCGGGCACCACCGCCAGCGCGGAACCGCCCTTCCCTCCCGCGCCGCCTTCCGGCCGGTCAGAAGGGCTGTGGGGGGAAGGGTCCTGCCATTTCCACCTGTTTCCAACCACGAAGAGGTCGAGCACGATGGCGGCCACCGCGGCCAGGACCAGCGCATACGCCGCCCAGAGAGGAAGCGCCGAGGCGGCGGCGGAGACGCCCTCCTCAACCTCGCCGTCTCGTACGAGGAGCAGGTAGCCGCCAACCCTTTCCGCCGCCGACCAGCCCTCACGCGCCGGGAAAGCGTCCGTTTTGCCGCCGGCTCCCGCTCCCGCTCCTCCCCCACCGGCAGGAGGCACAGCCTGCGGGCCGGCGTTCACCACCGCCAGGGTCGCCACTTCCCACGGATCCCCCCTGCGCTCCGGCTGCACCTCGTGGAACATGCCCTGGGTGACGCACCTTCCGGTCAGGGCGTAGATGAGATCGCCCAGCCTGCCCTCGGCCACGTAAACGGTGTCCCCCGGATCGCTGCGGGCCTCGACGGCGCGCATGAGTTCCATGTTCTCCTTACCGAACGCCTCTCTGGAGCCGGGGAGCCCGGCTGGAACCGGCTCCTCCAGCCTCAAGAGCACCGTGAGTACGGTGGGCTGGAGCCTCAGGGCAGTCGAGCCTCTCGCCGGCTCTCGCAGGCGCAAGAGGCGCTGTTGCCGCGCTCCGGCCACGCCGCCCGTCCCGCCTGCCCTGTAGTCTCCACCCGGCAGCGGGGGCGCCCCCTCCCGTAAGTCCGGGTTGCCCCCTCCACCCGGCATGCCCCCCGTACCTCCTGCCGGCCCACCGCCCAGGTACCCCGCGGCACCGGGCGGCAAGCCCGTCGCACGCGGTCCGCCTTCGGACGCCAGTACGGGGTAGACGAAGAAAACCGCCACCGCTATGAGGGCCATGGTCGCGGCGGCCAGCATCCCCGCCGAGGCGCTCGCGCGTTCGCCGCGGGACAGGCGCTCGCGCAAAAGCCCGTGCACGCGGTCCAGGGCCACGCCCCCCAGCATAGCCAGGGGCAGGAAGACATGTCCCTCCCAGAAACGGTGGGAATAGAAGAACGCAATGGGCACCATGGAGATGAGATACGCGGGGAGCAGGTAATACTGCATGCGACGCAGGTAGCATACCACCACGCCGGCGGCCGCCAGACCCCAGAGGAGGATGTGCAGCGCGAAGCCTCCGCCCATCCCGGGCTCCGACACCGAGAAACTCCCCAGGTTGGATGCCACTACCACCCCCCAAGGCAGGTAGAGGAAGTGGGCGGCGGCCAGTATGACCGCGGTCCTCTTCCAGAGCTCGCGGCGGTGGAGCATATAAACGGCCAGCGCCAGCGCCGCCAGGTGACCCAGCACGAGGTGCGCGTAGAGGCACATGGCCAGGAGCAGGGAGGCGGCGAGCTTGCGGTCCTTCTCCAGGGCCAGGAACACCAGGGGGGTCAAGGCGAGCACCACGGAGGCGGCGATGGTGATGCCGGCCTGGTAAAAAAAGGCATAAGGAACCGCCAGGAGGACGAGGGAATAAAAGGCGGCCCGCGGCCCGAACAGCTTGCGCACCGCCCACCACATGGAGATGAGGACAAGGGGGAACATGACCACGCAGACCATGGTGGCCACCGTCTCGGGAGAGAGGCCCGCGTCCTCCAGCAGGGACATGCCCACGTGCAGGAAGGGCGGATAGATGTGCGGGCGACCCGAGGGAGCGGAGTCCCAGAAGTCCCAGGTCACCACGCCTCCCGCCTCGCGGAACGCGCGTGTCACCGCCATGTGATAGGGGATATCGAGGTATACGGGATACATGGACAGGTTCGCGAGGATGAGGACCAGGCACAGGAGCAGGAACAGGCCCGCCAGGAGGTCGAAGGGATCTCTCCCCCTCCACCAGGACAGGATGCCCGCCTTCATCTTCGCGCCCTTTCCTTGTATGCCGGGTCACCGGGGGGAGGGCCTCCCGGGGGGGACCGGAGGACCTTCCCCCTCCCCGGTGCCGGCGGTTCGAAGCGTGGAATACCCTTCCTCTTTCCCGTCCTTTACCGCATGTATCCCCGCATATCGCCTCTCGTGAGGACGGCAGGCGGCCGAGAGGGCCTTATCCGGACCCCAGCGCGTCGCTCACCGTACGCTTCAGCTCCTCGATCTTCACCAGCGCCTGGTCGATCTTCTCCACCGCTCCCCGGGTATCGCCGGCATCCCATGCCTCCCAGGCCGCCTTGAGATCAGCCCTTATGGCCTCCCTCGCGACCCTGGTGGTCTCCGCGACCAGCTTCAGCGGGGCCATCTTCTCGCGCAGTCCCTTCGCCAGCTCGCGCCTTTTGGCGATGCCTTCCCGCCAGCTCTCCTGCTCTCCCATCCAGGCGGAACGGTTTTCGCGCACGTATTCCCGGATGCTCTTCGTCAGGGGCGCAAGGGTTTTCCTTAGCTCCCTCATCGCCTCCTTGAGCTGGCCCAGCTTTTCCTTCAACTCCGGCGGCACCTCTTCTCCTTGCTCCTCATCGAGATGCTCCTCCTGATTCCCTTCCGGCTTCTCCTCCTGCGCCAGCACGGAGCCGGGGACGGAGAGGAAGAGCGCCGCCGCCAGCGCCGCCGCCAGCGAACTCAGGATTACGCTCACGGACCTGCTCTTCATGGTCATCACCTCCTTTTGCTTCCATAATCGTGGGTGATCTTTATGCCGGCTTAAAGAATCTGTAAAGAATCCGTTAAAAAGATCCGCCACCCGCCAAAACCCATACCCGGAGCGAGACCGTTACCCGGCGGCCCGGGCCGGTCATCTCTTCCGGAGGGGAAAACGCACGGGCATAGGAGACGGGCCATACGCCGCCCCCTTGGCGGGTGTCGCCTGAATCCCACCCCCCTGCCCGGAAGGGGTTGCCGGCGAGGCCGCATGGCGCGCGGAGGAGAGCGCCGGGCGCTTCCGCGCAAGGCCCTGCCCGGGAACGACCGGGTCGGTACGAGCGAGGCCGCGCCTGAGGCGGCCTCGTCTCCCGAGCAAGCTCTCATGCGCGCCGAGCGAGACCGTTACCCGGCGGCCCGGGCCGGTAGAATGTCTCCTCGCTTGATATGGGCGAGCCGGTATACCCTTTCGGGCGACCCTCTATCGCTCAAAATACATAGGGCGCTCGCAGACCACGGGGGCGGAGGCGCGCACGGATACCGAGACGTCCTTACCCGGTCCCAGGAGATGGTTGACGTGGAGGGTGGAGCGGGAATGGGGAGGAAGGTCCAGGGCGTGGGGGATGACCTCGCCCTCCCCGGTCATGAAGGAGAGCTCGGCCCTCACGGCGCGGTCCTGGGGGTTTAGCAGGCACAGCCACTCCTCGAAGCCCTCCCGGGTGGTGCCCTCGGCGAAGTGCCATTCCTCCCCGGGGGCGGGGACGCCGGTGACGCAGTGGCCCCCGGACCAACGCAGCCCCACGGCGAGGTCGCGCACGTGCACGCCCATGCGCGAGGGATTAAGGGTCACGTCGTGTCCCCCCTCCCGCAACACGGCAGCGGTGCTCTCCAGCATGACGCGGAAGGCGTTGTACGGATACCCGGTGTTGCGCGTCCCGTCGTGGTAGGGAGAGGTCCCCTCGGTGTATGGGGTGTCGGGATCATGCCTCCCGTAACCGCTGATGGGGTAGAGGACCTGCTTCCCCGCGTACCAGTCCAGGGCCACGGGGTCCTTTCCCGCCGGGAGCACGTTCGCCCGCACCGCTTTGGAATAGGGACCCGCGGGGCCGTCGGGGTGCGCGGGGCTCACCCAGATGGCGTCGATGACGTTCAGGTCCGGGTAGATGACCTCGTTCATAATCCTGCCCATGAAACCCCGGTAAATGAGGTCATGGTGCACGTTCTCGGTCTTGTGTATGGAAGGGACTCCCATGAAGTTCTTGAGGGCCGCGGTCACCCCGGTGGCGTTATGGCTCTTGAGCACGGGCACGTTGATGAGCTTGATCCTGCTCTTATCGTAGCCTGACCCGGTCCAGACGCCGTTGCGCAACGATATGCAGGTGCCGCGCCCGGTAACGAACTTGGGGTAGGAGACGTTGTCGCCCAGCAGCACATAGCCCTGGCGCATGTCGCCGGCGTCGAACTCGTACACCGCCTCGTCGGTGAAGGACCACCAGCTGGATGCGGACACCCTCGCCGGATCGCCGAAGGAATCCACCACCGCCCGGAAGGACTGGGAGGGGTCCTCGGCGTTGTTGCGGACATGGTCGTAATCCGGGCCCCCCTCGCAGTTCTCGACCAGCACCACCTCCCCGGTGAACCCGTCGGGATGCCTGAGCACCGCGGAGATGAGTCCCCGCACCACGTCGGTATTGGTCATGCCGCGCTGGTCCCACGCCGCGTTGACCTTGATGAGCACCACGTCGTCGGGGGAGACGATGCCTTCCGGTCCCGCTCCCGGATAGTCGGCGGCGCTGCGGTAGAAGGACAACCCACCTTCGTCGAGAAAGCGGATGAGCCCGTCCACCCCGGCATGCGCGGGGCTGCCCGCGGCCGGCACGGGCACGTTTTTCACCACGAATATGTCATGGGACCCGTCTGCCAGCTCCCCCGTCCAGGCCGAAAGCTCGAGGGACGCCGCCCGGAATCGGGCCTCTTCCGGGTCGAAGATGCTTCGGCCTTCCGCATCCACCCCGACCTGGCCGCCCAGGGCGAGGGAGAGCAGGGCCACCATCGCCAGGGCCGAGACCGCCGCCGGGCGGCGCGCTCTTACCCGTTTTCTCCACGCCCAGCGTGCCATCCCCGCGCCCGCCGCCCCTATCACCCAGGGGGCATGAAGCGCCGCCGCCTGCTGGCAGGGATAGCGGAGGCGGGAGGGCTTGCGCGCGCTGCGCAGGGCCAGCCAGGCGAGGCAGAGGAGGCTGAAGGCGGGGTAGAGGTATCCGTACAGCTTCCCGCCCTTTATCCCCTGGGTCCCTATATCCTCCTGGAGCCCTTCCCGAGCCGGTGATACCGAACGAGTTCCCTTCACCCTACTCACCCCCGGCTGCCGTACCTTGCCAGAGCTGAGAACTGGCGGAACCATACCTGGGTGAGGAAGGCATAGCCGTAGAGCAGGGCTCCCTGCCCGCCCAGGATGTCCAGTTCCCGGCGCGCGGCGGCCACCGCCAGCACCCCCACCAGGGCGGGATAGAGGGCGAACGCGGCCAGGAAAGCGGCAAAGACCGGCCATCCCACCAGGCCCAGGACGAAAAAGAGCAGCGAGAGCGAGAAGGCAGCCAAGCCAAGGGCGGGAGCAAGGTTGACGAAGAGCCAGAAGGCCGGCAGGTGGACCATCCCCAGCCATCCGTAACCCCGGCGCAGTAACATGTCCGCATGGGAGGCGAAGGATCGTTTCATGCCCCGCCTCATCTCCGCGACCTCCCGCACGTGTTCGCCCCATGTACGCGGAAAACACCGTCTGGCCACGAGCTGGGGGAGGAATGCGAAGCGGTAGTGCCTGCCGCTCTCGCGCATCAGGCGGTGAAGGCGCAGCGTCATGTCCATCTCCGCCTCCGGGACCCGGGAATCGGGGAGGAACCCGCCCGCCGAGACGAGGTCCTCCTTGCGGTAGAGGACGAAGGCTCCGGACGCGACGGCCGGCCCGCCCAGGTAGGGGGAGCCTGCCAGGTAACCGAGCTGCCAGCGCAGCGACTCCATGAGGGAGAACCTGGTAATACGGCGGGGAGGCAGAAGGTGGTCCCCTTCCATCTCCAGGGGTATCTCCACCCCCATCACCGCCGGGGCACACGCCTCGGCCTCCATGAAAGGCCTGACCATGCGGAGAAGGGCGTCCTCGGCCAGGTAGGAACTGCGGTCGGCCACGCCGAAGAGCGGGTAGCGTGCCAGGTTGAGCGCCAGGTTGAGAAGCTCGCCTGTCCGGGCCCCGCCGGCCGTCGCCAGGGTCAGGCGCCGGTCGTCGCTCTGGTAGACCCTCTCCGGGGACGGGGCATCCAGCGCCTTCCTGTACACGCGGTCCACGCGGCGCAGGTAATAGGTCCTTACCAGCAGGTCCGCCCTCGAGTCCTCGAGGTCACGGCACAGGACCAGCACCTCGAGGCGGGGAAAGCGGTGCGCGAGCACGTGGTCCACCCAGCGGACCGGGTCGTCACCCGTGGCGTCGATGTCCACGGCGATGCTCACGGGGGGCACCAGGGCACTGCGGGAAAGGCGGTGCGCCTCCTCGATATATCCCGTGAACCTCCAGCGCCGTGCCGCTCGATAACCCATGAGCAGCAGCTGCAGATGTAGGGAATAGAGGAGAAGGTAATAGGCGATGGCCAGGTATGCCAGCACATTATACAGGGACATCCTACCCTCGCCCCTCTTCCTCCCCGGCGCCGGCCCCGTCCTCGCGCACGTCCTCGCCCTCCGCCGCTCCCCCTCTCGCACGGGCGTAATCCTCCAGGACGTCTTCCAGCTCCCGGGAGCCGGACCCCGCCAGCAGGTCTCTCAAATCGTTTTTGAGCCCTCCCGGGGGGAGGTCCAGGAAGACCTGGATGATGGTCCCCACGCACCCCATCTCCGCCAGGCGGCGGACGACGCGCTCCGCGCGTGCCCTCTCTCCCTGTCCTCCCAGCTCCCTCATCATGCGTTCCACCGCGCCGCTCTCCTCGAGGGCCAGCGCCGCCGTCTCCCGCGCGAAGCGGTCCTCGCTCCAGAGGGCCTCCACCAGCAAGGCCTCCCCGGCCGCGCCCGTCTCGCGCAGCGCCTCCGCCGCGTTGTTCCGCACCCACCACTCGGGGTCGCGCAGGGCACGGGCCAGCAGGGGGGCGTCTTCCCCCTCCCCGATGCGCCCCAGTGCCCTGGCGGCCTGCGCCCGCACCTCCCAGGCGGGGTCTTCCAGGGCCGCCGCCAGGGCGCGGCGAGACCCCGGCCGTGCCATCCTCCCCAGGGAGGAGGCGGCGCGCGCCCTCACGTCGACCTCCCCGTCACGGAGCGCCTCCTCCAGCCGCCGGGCCACCTCCTCCCCTCCCACTCCTCCCAGGACCTCGGCCGCTAAGGCGCGGTGGCGCGGGTCCGCGCTTCCCAGCAGCTCCACGAGGACGGCGCGCGATTCGTCTCCCGCCTCCTCCACCGCCTCGGCCACTTTTTCCTGGGACCAGCGCCCTCCTCCCTCCAGTCCGTCCAGCATGGCCTCCAGCGCCTGCCTGGTGCCGATCCTTCCCAGGGCGAAGAGGGCCGCCTCCCTCACCTCCTCCCGCGGGTCCGCGAGCAGGGTCTTCAGCTCCGGCACGGAATCGGGGTCGCCGATCCTGCCCAGTCGCCGTGCCGCGTCGCTGCGCCTGGACTTGCGCCGCGAGCGCAGCTGCCGCAACCTCCGTTCCCTGAACCCTGCCAGGCCGTAGAGGGCGATCACCTTCTCCTTCACGCCCTCCGCTCCCTCGTCGCCCATGCGCAGCAGGACCTCTTCCAGGGCATCGCGGTCGGGATCCGGGAGCAGGGTCTCCAAAGTCTTTTCGGGGGAGACCTTCTGTAGAGCGGCGTAGAGGATGGTCTCGTAGCCGCGCATGGTCTCCAGCCGGCGCGCCCGTGCGTAGATCCTCAGGATTCGCACCAGGAGGTAGGAGGCGAAAAGGGCGAGCGATACCACCAGCACCAGGAGGATGGAAAAGAGTGCCAGACCCATGCTCACCCCTTCGCTCTCGCCGGCAGGTCCCATGGCACGCCTCTGATATTATAAATCGTGTCGCCGACGCTTGACAGAAAGGCGAGGTGGCGATGTTGGTGGTTGACGCACACACCCACATGTTCCAGCCCTCCGCCCGGGAGCGCCCGGAGGGGGTGGGCGAGGAGGAGGCCGCCTTCCGGCTCATGTTCGGGCACGGCGGAGCGCGCATGGCAAGCCCCGCTGAGATGCTGGCTGAGATGGACGACTGCGGGGTGGACACGGCGGTGCTCTGCCCTTTCCCCTGGTCGACCCTGGAGCGGTGCGCCGAGAACAACGATTACCTCCTGCAGGTGGCCGCGGATAACCCGCGCCGCTTTCTCCCCTTCGCGGTGACCAACCCGAGGCTGGGAAAACGAGCTGTCGAGGAGGCACGCCGCTGCCTGGAGGCGGGCGCCAGAGGCCTGGGGGAGCTGCACGCCCAGCCCCAGGGTTTCGACCCCTGCGATGAAGAGGTCATGGGTCCGCTGGTGGGGCTGGCCATCGCCTACGGGGTGCCCCTCATGATCCACGTGAACGAGCCCGTGGGGCACGACTACCCCGGCAAGGGTCCGGTGACGCCGGGAAAGATATACCGTTTCATCAAGGCCTTTCCCGACCTGGTGCTCATCTTGCCCCACTGGGGCGGCGGCCTTCCCTTCTACGAGCTCATGCCCGAGGTCGCCGAGGCCTGCCGCAACGTCTATTACGACACCGCCGCCTCCCCCTTCCTTTACAGGAGCGACGTCTACCGGCTGGCGGCGGAGGCCGCCCGCGGGGAAAGGATCCTCTTCGCCACCGACTATCCCCTGCTCCCCTACCGGCGCACCCTGGCGGACGCCCTTGCCGGCCTGGAGGGAGCAGGCCATGCGGAAAAGATCATGGGGCTGAACGCAGCCCGCCTCTTCGGCCTCGATCCCCTTTCCGCTTGAAGGCGTGCGCCGTCAAAAGGCGGCGGGGGGCAACTCGTGGGGCCGGCGGCCAAGCGGCCGCTCGCCGCGGGCCTCGAGCCGGATCGCCCGCCGCCAGAGAGAGGAAGAGCGGCAAAGAGAGACGAAAGAAAATAGCGGCGGGGTCGCGATGCGGGAGCGACACGGCGCAAACGAATGGAGAGAGGCGAATGGCCTCAGGTATCGGCGAAGGCTTTACTATATAAGGTATAAGGGACGTAAGGGACGGAGGAAATCACCTGCCCGGAAAGGAGAGCAACACATGGCCGTCACGCGCAAGGGAGGACGATACAAGGCCGCCACGGGCTGGAGACGCCGGCGGGAACCGCTCCTGGTCATCCTTCCGCTGCTCCTGCTGTCAGCAACCCTCCTTCCCCTGGCGGGATGCAAGGCCACGAGGGTGGGAGAGGAGACGGTCGAGCCGCCGCCCGAGCCCGAGAAGCCCCCGGTGAACCCCCTTACCGGAGAGACCGTGGCGTCCTGGGACCTGGTGACCCGCCGCCCCCTGGCGGTCAAGGTGGAGAACGACCCCAAGGCCCGACCCCAGAGCGGCATCGTGGACGCCGACCTCGTCTTCGAGGAGCTGGTGGAGGGAGGGGTTACGCGGTTCATCTGCATCTATCTATCCCGGGACTCCCAGGCCATCGGTCCCACGCGCAGCGCGCGGCCGTCGGATATCGACATCATCTCCTTCCTGGATCCCCTGTTGATCTGCAGCGGGGGGTCAACGGCGGTGATCTCCATGGTGCAGGCATCGGGACTCCACTATATCACCGAGGACGCCTCGCACTTCTGGAGGGAACGCTCCCGGCGCGCGCCTCACAATCTTTATACCAGCACCTCCCTGCTACGGCAGTACCTGGCCGAAAACGGGGACTCCTTCAACAAGCTGCCCGACGCGGGACTGTACTTCGCCGAGGACGGAGCCAGTGAGGAGCCGGAGGGTGCCGGCGGTCAGGAGGAAGGGGAAGACGGCGGGGAAGCGGCCTCTCAGAGCGTCATGTACTCCCCGGCGACCGCCATCAGCATCGCCTACAAGGCCACCATATGCGCCGCCTCCTACCAGTACGACGCCGCGACCCGCTCCTACCTCCATTTCATCCAGGGAGCGCCGCATACCGACGCCACCACCGGAAGGCAGGTCGCCCCCCGCAACGTCATCGTGCAGTACGTCAGGGTGACGGACAGCGGACTGCGCGACACCACGGGCGCCTCGGTGCCCGAATCCCATGTAACGGGAAGCGGCAAGTGTCTGGTGTTCACGGACGGGAAGGCCTACCACGCCACCTGGAGGAAGAACAACCGCAACTCGCCCACCGTGTACGTGGACGAGAACGGCGACCCCGTGCCCCTCGCCCCGGGCCAGACCTGGATACACCTCATCAACGAGGAGATCGCGGTGAAATACCAGTGAGGGCGCCCGGCCTCCGACATCACCCGGGGATCTCGAGCCTGCCGGATCGTTTGGCGCGGCGGTAATACCATCTCCCGTGCAGGTTCTGGTATCCCCATACGGCGCGGATGAGCCAGGGGAGGTCCGGGATCCAGAAGCGGTCCGGCGGATCCTCCACGGGGGCGATCCTCCCAGGTTGGACGTCGGCCACCGCCACGCCCTCGCCGTCCTCGCGGGACAGCCGCGCCAGCACCTCGCCCGTGGCGTCCACCACCATGGTCTCCCCGAGGTAGCAGGACCGGTACGGCAGCCCGGGCAGCAGCGGCATGCGGGCGGCGAGGTCGCCCGCATGGGCGGCATGGACCACGGGCACCCCCAACATGCGGGCCATGCGCACCGGCGTCTCGCGCATGATCTCCAGGTTGCGCCGGTGCACCCCGTTCTTGCCGGGGATGGGGATGGCGCGGTCCGGCACCGTCCACCAGCAGGATCCCCCCACCAGGAGGTCCACCCTGTCCCGCAGGCGTCGCACGGTGCGCGTGCGCACGAGCTCCCAGCACAAGGCCACCCCCACCGGACCCAGGGGCGTCTCCAGGATTCCGTCGTCCTTGCCCCCGAGGTAGTAGCAGTTCTCCCACATGGTCGGCTGGTCCTTGTCGTGGACGGCGTAGTCCCCGTCGGGGAAGGCGAGCACGAAGGCGTTGAAGTTGTCCCCTCCCCGCGAGGCGATGAATGACCCTCCCACAAAACCGCCGTGGCGGCGGGCCATGCCGCGCATCATCTCCAGGGCGGGGCCGTCGAAAGGAAGGGCCGCCTTGAGCATGGCGGGGTGGAAGGCCACTGCCGAGGTGAAGAACTCCGGCAGGATGACCATCTCGCATCCCCGTGAGAAGGCCTCCTCTAAAAGCTCCCGGGCGCGCCCTAGGTTGTACTCCGTATCCGCCACGCGCGCCGCCATCTGCACCGCGCCGACCCTCATACCTCCCTCACCTCCGTGCTCGACGAAAAACCGCACCCCGCGTAGCCCTGTACACATGTTTCCGCGCGCCCTAGGTTGTACTCCGTATCCGCCACGCGCGCCGCCATCTGCACCGCGCCGACCCTCATACCTCCCTCATCTCCGTGCTCAACGAAAAACCGTACCCGATATCACCAGGTCCGGAAGCTCCTCCAGGCTGGTGATCACCGCGCAGTCCGGGCCGGCCGCGAGTTCCCATCGGTCCAGGAGCACAGGATGGATGCCCGCGGCTCTCGCGCCCATGACGTCGGCGTAATAGTGGTCGCCCACATGCACCGCCTCCCACGGAGCCACCCCCACGCGCTCCAGGGCGAGGCGGAAGATGGAGGCCTCCGGCTTGATGCGCCCCAGGTTTGCGGAGCTGATGACGAACTCCAGGTAGGGGCTGAGGCCCAGGTGGTGGCAGAGCCCGGGCAGGCGGACGTCCCAGTTGGAGATGATGCCCATGCGCATCCCCATGTCCCGCAACCTCTCCATGGCGGGCAGCACGTCCGGATACAGCGCCCAGCGGTCGCCCCTCCCGAACTCGTCGTAGAGCTTCCTCCCCAGGCCCCGGGCGGCGTCCTCCTCCACCCCGGCCTCCGCCACAGCGAGGGCGTACATCTCGCTCCACATGGCCGCCGCCTCCTCCTCGGAGGCCCAAAAGGTGTCGTCGCTCCAGTAGCGCTCCTCATAATAACGCTCCGCGCGCTCCAGGCCCCGCCGCAAGTCCTCCGGGGACGGGTGATAGCCGCTCCCCGCCAGCACCTGCGCGCACACCTCCTCCACCGAGGGGTGGGGCAGCAGCAGGGTGTTGCCTGCGTCGAAGAACACCGCCCTGATGGTCGTGCCCAACGCGTTCACCTCCAAGACGGATTCTAACAGACGGGCGCGACATCGCATTCCTCCCCTCGCGGAAAGGGGAAACGGAGGCGGGCGGGGGCGCCGAGCGAGTGGACCATGTCGCGACCGAGGGAGCCCTCCGCCTTGCGACGGTTTGAATAACGGGGCGCGGAGACATCCCAACCATTACAATAGACGCATGAACGCACGACTGACAGCGGCGGTCGCGGCGGGGAAGGCGGCGACCTGGCTCTCCCGCCGGCTGGGGATGGGCGCGGGTTCCAATTTCCCCGGCAAGGTCATCCTGCGCCTGCACGCAGGGGCTCCGGAGGCCATGGCCGCGCACCTCCCCGGGGGGTGCGTGCTGGTCAGCGGCACCAACGGAAAGACCACCACCTCCAACCTGCTCGCGGCCGTGCTGCGCGCCGGCGGCAGGCGGCCGGTCCACAACCGCGTGGGCGCCAATCTCATCACCGGCATCACCGCCGCCCTCGCCCAGGCCTCGGACCTGCGCGGGGTGCCGAGCGGCGACCTGGGGCTCTTCGAGGTGGATGAGGCCACCCTGCCCGCGGCGGCGGAGCGCCTGCGGCCCCGCCTGGTAATAATCACCAACCTCTTCCGGGATCAGCTCGACCGCTACGGCGAGCTGGAATCCCTCGCCCGCAAGATGGATGCCGCCCTGGCCGCCCTGGAACCCGGTGCCCGCGTCCTCCTCAACGCCGACGATCCCCTGGTGGCCTCGCTGGGAAGAGATACCAGGGCATCCATCCACTACTACGGCATCGAGGGCGCCGGGGATACGGAACCGGGCCTCCGCCACGCCGCTGATTCCAAGCACTGCAGGGGATGCGGCTCCCCGCTGGCCTTCGAGGCGCACTATTTCGGCCACATGGGAAGGTACTCCTGCCCGGGATGCGGCCTCTCACGGCCCATGCCCGAGTTCCTCGCCTCTCGTGTGGAGCTGGCGGGGACCGCGGGCTCGCGCGTGAGCGTGGACACCCCGCGCTGGAGCGCCGAGTTCTCCCTGCCCCTGCCCGGCCTCTACAACGTCCATAACCTGCTGGCGGCGCTGGGCGGCGCGCAACTTCTCGGGCTCGACGAGGAGGCGGTGCGGAAAGGGGTGGAGGGATACAGCACCGCCTTCGGGCGCGGCGAGCGCATCCCCGTGGACGGGCGCACCCTTTTCCTGGTGCTCTCCAAGAACCCCACCGGCTTCAACGAGGTCATCCGTACCCTGCGCGGGGAGGGCGAGGGGCTGGTGATCCTGGCGGCCCTCAACGACCGCATCGCCGACGGGCGAGACGTTTCCTGGATATGGGACGTGGATTTCGAGGAGCTGGCGCCGCTGCCACGCCGCCTGGTGGCCACGGGTACGCGGGCCTGGGATATGGCCTTGCGCATGAAATACGCGGGACTCGAAGCCGCGCGCCTGGAGGTGCGGGAAGACCTGCGCGAAGCCCTGCGCGCCGCCCTCGACGCGGCCGCAGAGGGGGAGACGGTCTACGCCCTCGCCACCTACACCGCAACCCTCGACCTGCGGCGCCTGCTGACGCGCATGGGCGCCGCCCCCGGGATCTGGAGGGAGGGATGACCGTGGCCATGCCGGTGCTCCGCATCTGCCACCTCTACCCCGAGCTCATGAACATCTACGGCGACCGCGGCAACGTCATCGCCCTGGTGGGACGATGCCTCTGGCGCGGCTGGGAGGCCAGGGTGGTCCGGCTCAGCCTGGGTGACCCCATCGACCCCTCCTTGCACGACCTCTTCTTCATCGGGGGCGGGCAGGACCGGGAGCAGATGATGGTCTGCGAGGACCTCGCCGGGGAGAAGGGCGAAGCCCTGCGCGCGGCGGTGGAGGACGGGGCGGCGCTCCTCTCCATCTGCGGCGGCTACCAGTTGCTGGGAAGGCGTTTCCTCACCTGCACGGGAGAGGACCTTCCCGGCGTATCCCTCTTCGACGTGGAGACGGTGGGCGGGGACACGCGCTTCATCGGCAACGTGGCCGTGGAATGCGCCCTGGAGGGAGTGGGGGGGACGCTGGTGGGCTTCGAGAACCACTCCGGACGCACCCGCCTCGGCCCCGCCGCGAGGCCCCTCGGCCGGGTCCTCAGGGGCCACGGGAACAACGGCGAGGACGGGACCGAGGGTTGCGTCCACCGCCATGCCATAGGGACCTACCTCCACGGCTCCCTGCTCCCCAAGAACCCGCGCCTCGCCGACTGGCTGATACTGCAAGCCCTGCGCCGCCGCCACGAGCTCGAGGAGCTGCCGCCCCTGGACGACGCCCTCGAGGAGGCGGCTCACCGCGCCGCCCTGCGCCTGGTGCTGGGGGAGAGACCGCGCAAGGGACGTCCGCGCCTGCGGCGACTTCGCCCATCCCGCTGACGCCGGAGGCCCGCTCACGCAGAGCCCGCATCCATCCCGCTGACGCCGGAGGCCCGCTCACGCAGAGCCCGCTTCCATCCCGCTGACGCCAGCGTCCCTTTCCGGGGATCGCCTTCCCTTTCTCTCCCGCCGGAAGACCGCCGGGCGTGCCTGCGACGCCCGTGCGGCCGGACCCGAAAAACGCCGGGCGCCGCGCGAGCCCCGTCCCGGAGCCGCATCCATATGCATCCAGCACCGTGATGGAGCGGGGCATTCCTCTGGTAGAATGTCGTGGGTACGAGGGAACCCGGGGCACTCCACAAAGACGCGGGCCGCCTGTGGCGCGCGAGCCCCGTCCCGGAGCCGCATCCATATGCATCCAGCACCGTGATGGAGCGGGGCATTCCTCTGGTAGAATGTCGTGGGTACGAGGGAACCCGGGGCACTCCACAAAGACGCGGGCCGCCGGGATCGGCGAGGAAGGAGATGCGCCTATGCGTTACCTGATCATCGGAAACGGGGGGGCCGGGGTCCGCGCCGCCCAGGTGATCCGTTCCCGGGACGCGGAGGGCGAGATCATCATCGTGGACCGCGAGACTCACCCCTGCTACTACCGCATGAGGCTTCCCGACTACATCAGCGGATGGCGAGAGAGGGACTCCGTCTTCTTCGTGGACGAATCGTTCTACAGCCAGAACCGCATCGAGTTCCGGCGCGGGGAAAGGGTGACGGGAGTGGATACGCGCAGCCGCCTGGTGAGGCTCGAGGGAGGGGAGGAGCTGCGCTATGAACGGCTGCTCATCGCCGCGGGCGCCCGGCCGCGCGAGCTGGCCTGCCCCGGCGCCACGCTGGACGGCGTGGTCTACCTGCGCACCCTGGACCAAGCGGACGAGATCATACGGCGGGGAAAGGAGGCTGAGGCCGCGGTGGCCCTCGGAGGGGGTCTGCTGGGGGTGGAGATGGCCCGGGCCTTCAGGGAGATGGGCCTCGCCACCTCGTACCTCATCCGCGAGGACCGTTTCTGGCCCCAGATGCTCGACGTCCAAGGCTCCTCGCTGGTGGAGAAGAGACTGGAAGAAAAAGGCATCGAGCTCCGCAAGGGTGAGGGCATCGAGACAATAGAGGAAAAGGACGGACGGGTAGCAGCGGTGCGGACGACCTCGGGCGAGGTGCTGCCCGCGGACATGGTGGGCGTGGCCATCGGGGTGGTGTCCAACCTGGAGTTCCTGGAGGGGAGCGGGCTGGAGACGGACCGAGGCGTCCTGGTGGACGCGGGCTTGCGCGCCTCCCTCCCCGACGTCTACGCGGCGGGAGACATCGCCCAGGCGCTGGACGTCGGCAGCGGCGAGCACCGCCTGGTCACCTCGTGGCTCAACGCCCAGCGGCAGGGAGAGACGGCGGGCATCAACATGAGCGGGGGCGAGGCCTCCCTGGAGGCGGTCATCCCCTACAACGTCATCGTCATCTACGGCCTACCCGTGGCCTGCATCGGGCTCGACCTGCCGCCGCAGGAAGAAGGCTACGAGACGCTGACCGGCGATTACCCCCGCGACGGCAGGTACCGCAAGCTGGTGTTGCGCGAGGGCGTCCTGGTGGGCGCGACCTTCATCGGCGAAGTGAGAGAGGCGCAGGCCGCGGAGGCGCTCATCAGGTCGCGGGCCGACATCTCCGCGTGGCGCGACCGCCTCTTCGAGCCGGGCTTCGACCTGCGTCGCCTGCTGGAGGAATTGAAGGGCTGAGCGCGGGGTCGTCGCCCTCACCTGCTGCACTTGCTCATAACCGTGTCCGGCGAGGTGGAGGGATTGAAGGGCAGATCGCGGGCCACGGACACGCTTTTTCGCCCGCAAAGAACCCCGCTTCCTTCCCAGGGCGACGGCGCCGTGCGTCTTTTTCCCTCCGGAGATACCGGGCACCGCTCTCCTCTCTCTTCCCATCCCGCCCCGTCCTCGTCTTTCCGCCTTCCTCCGCCTACCCTCTCTTTTCCCCGCAGTATCGCCGGGGGGCCGCGAAAAGGCGCCTCGCTTTGCCGCCAGCACTAACCCCCTCGCCGCCCCCCCGGAAGTACGTCCATCCCTCGCCATCACCCTCACCGCAACCCCCCGGAACGGGCTGGAAACGGCCTCGGGCACTGCGCGCCGACCCGCATGCCGACCCGCGCGGTTCCCCATTGCCTGGACTTGATCTCTGTGTTATAGATAGTTGGGGATTCCGGTAGCCCCCGAGGAGCAAGCCTTAGAAAAGGAGGATTCCGAATGGGAGAGCCAAGCGACAAGAGGCCCGTTTTCGACGCGGACGAGTGCACCGGCTGTGGGCTGTGTGTTGACGAATGCCCCAACGACTGCATCGACCTCAACGACGACGACGTGGCCTTCCTCGCCAGGCCCGAGGATTGCGACGGTTGCGGCACCTGCGCGGAGGAGTGCCCTTCCGAAGCCATCTCCATGGAGTGATCCGGGGAGAAAACAGGCAGGGGAGCCCGGGCTCCCCTTTTTAAGTTCCGGGGGGTGGATCATGGGCGGCGAAAAGGGCGACGCTTCGCGGGTTAACATTTTCTGGAAGATTCCCATGTTCGAGTTCCTGGAGGCGGAGGAGCTAGACCGCCTATACTCCCTCTGCACCACCGAGCGCTTCGCCAAGGGGGAGTATATCTTCCTGGAATGCGACCAGCCCCGCAACCTCTACGTGGTGGTCAAGGGCGAGGTCAAGCTGCTCAAACAGACCGATGACGGCCGCGAGACCATCGTGGAGATGGCCTACCCCGGGGAGATCTTCGGCGAGGAGGCGGTCTTCGACGGCCAACCCTACCCCATGACCGCGCAGGCCCTCGACGATGTGGAGCTCCTCTCCATATCGCGCGGCGATTTCTTCTCCTTCCTTCGCGACAACCCGGACCTCGCCCTGGAGATCATCACCGAGCTGGGCGCCAGGCTCCGCGAGGCACAGAACACCATCCGCGCCCTGGCCATGGAGCGGGTGGAATGGCGCATCGCGCGCGTCCTCCTCATGCTCTCGCGCAAGGCGGGCGTCAAGGAGGCGGACGGCGTGAGCATCGACCTCCCCCTCACGCGGCAGGACATCGCGGACATGGCCGCCACCACGGTTGAGACCACCATCCGCGTCCTCTCCAATTTCAAGAAGATGGGGTTGGTGGACACGGAGAAGGGCAAGATCATCCTCCGCGACCGCAAGCACCTGGAGGAGATGGTCAGCGAGGGCTGCCGGCAGCCGTGAGCAGCCGGCCCGCGCACCGCCCAAACCTTCTTACTGACGGAGGTCATGGCACCCTGGAGGGAAAGCGCTAGGATGTTGACCTGAGCGTCGGCTCGTACTCTACCGGACGCAGTCTCGAAGAGGAGGACCAGGATATGCCCGAGGTGAAGCTGTATTCCACCCCCACCTGCCCCTATTGCCGCATGGCCAAGGATTACCTCGAGAAGGAGGGTGTGGACTTCTCGGTCATCGACGTCTCGGAGGACGTCAAGGCCGCACAGGAGATGGTGGACAAGAGCGGCCAGCTGGGAGTGCCGGTCATGGAGGTCGGAAACACCATCATCGTGGGCTTCGACCGCGAGACCTACCGCAAGGCCCTGGCCGACGCGGGGGCGCTGCCCCCGTCCTGAGCGGGGCCGTGGAGCCCGGAAGAGACGGCGCCGGGGATCGCGGGATGATCGCGCCGCCCGGAGACCACCGCCTGGAACTCCCGTCTCCCCTGC
This sequence comes from Actinomycetota bacterium, assembly GCA_014360645.1. Lineage (NCBI taxonomy): Bacteria > Bacillati > Actinomycetota > Actinomycetota bacterium. Next base: position 273,952 of record JACIXD010000004.1, read on the forward strand.
TCACCACGGCCATGGGCATCCTGCCCCACCGCGATGCGGAGCGCGCCCTGGATCTCGCCTTTTCCCTCGATATCCCCTTCTGGCCCCAACTCCCCAACCTCTCCTACTCCGAGGACACCTACGTGCAGACGGTGCGGGGGATGCCGGGAGTGAAGGTGGACCACGAGGGTCTGAAGATCGATTTCTACGAGGAGCGTTTCTACGCCGAGCTGGAGGACTATCTCTCCCTCCCGCCCGGCGACGATTACTTCGCGGTGTCGCCGGAAGAATCCGCCACCTACGCGGGTTTTCTGGAACGCGCCTCGGCGAGCTACCCCGCACTGCGGGGACAGTTCATGGGCCCCATCTCCCTGTGCCTCATGGTCAAGGACCTGGAAAGGAAACCCATAATCTACCGCGACGACGCACGCGAGGTGGCCATCCGCCACGTCGCCGCCAGGGTAAACCGGCACCTGGCCGACCTGCGCGCCCTCTGCCCGCATGCCTTCGTATGGGTGGACGAGCCGGGGCTGGAATTCCTCTTCACCGGCATCACCGGCTACACCTCGGAGAGCGCCCGCGCCGACCTGGAGCTCTTCCTGTCCCTGCTGGAGGGCCCACGCGGCGTGCACCTATGCGGCAACCCCGACTGGGACTTCCTCCTGCAGTCGGAGGTGGACCTCATATCCCTGGACGCCTACAACAACCGCGACATCCTGGCGGGATACCGCTCCGGCATCGCGCGCCTCCTGGGACGCGGGGGAGCCGTGGCCTGGGGCGCCGTCCCCACCCACACCCACCTACTGGAGGCGGAGAATCCCCGCAGCCTGGCGGAGCGCCTGCGCGGCCTGTGGGATAAGCTGGAAGAAGAGGGGCTGGAAAGGGCATCCATCGCTTCCCGCTCCCTGCTCACCCCCGCCACCTGCTGCCTGGTCAACCCCGACCTCACCTTCACGGTAGAGAGGGCCTTCTCCCTCCTCCCCGCGCTCCGCGAACATTTGTAAGAATGGGGTCAGGTCTTCGATCTTCGATGGACGGCCGTACGCGAAGCACCAAGAATCTAAGAGCGGGGTTAAACATCTAGCGATAAGTCCATTAGCTCAGGAAGGGATGACGCCGGCATGATATGAGGTTGCGCCATAGGCTTAAAACACCCTCATTTAGCGTGTTCCCGAGCAGATGTCATAATCGTTAAGATTTATGAACGGGATCAGATCTATAGCAGCGTCATAGGCATCCATTTTTATCGGGCAAGCGGATCGTTGGATCTCGCTGGCCGGATCAATGACCTCTCTCGATGTCTTAGGAATGTCCCATGTCCGGGGCTGACCCCATGTCTTTTTCGTATGGGGTAGAATCAAGCTCGGGAGGGGTCGGAAAGGAGGAGGCGATGATAAGCGACGAGGCTTACCGCGACCTGCAGGCCGCGGTGGGGGATGAGAACGCTTCGCGAGAGCCGGCGGTGCTCGACTCCTACGCCTGGCAGCCCTTCCTCAACGAGGACCCCGCCCTGTGGACGGCGCGCCCCGAGGCGGTGGTGCTGCCCGCCTCCACGGAGGAGGTACAGGCGGTGGTCAGGGCCTGCAACCGCCACGGGCTCAAGTTCAAGGCCCTGTGTACGGGATGGGGCGTGCACGCCGGCCCCACCTCCGAGGGCGTGGTACAGGTGGACCTGCGACGCATGGATAGCATCCTGGAGATAGACGAGAAGAACATGTACGCGGTGGTGGAGCCCTACGTGAGCGGGGCCCAGCTCCAGGCGGAGGCCATGAAGCGCGGGCTCAACACCCACCTCATCGGGGCCGGGCCGGTATGCTCCCCCCTGGCCAGCGCCACCTCCATGCACGGGGTGGGGCACGACGGCATCTACATGAGCTACAGTCCCCGCAACGTGCTGGGGGTGGAGTGGGTGCTTCCCGACGGAGAGCTGCTGCGGTTGGGCGCGCCGGACTCCGGACTGGGATGGTTCACGGGCGACGGCCCCGGGCCGTCCCTGCGGGGGATCATGCGCGGCGCCTCGGGGGCTTTCGGAGGACTGGGTATATTTACTAAGTGCGCGCTGAAGCTCTTCAACTGGCCGGGGCCGCCGGTCCTCGATGCGGAGGGGACGGTCTTCGACTCCGTGGTTGAACGGCCGGAGAACATGCGCTTCTACGGCTGCGTCTTCCACCGGGCGGCGGATTTTGCCGACGCGGTCTATGAGCTGGGGGAGGCGGAGATCGGGTACCTCTGCCTGCGCATCACCTTGGGGTCCTTTCCCATGGCCATGGCCCCCAAGCTCTACCGCAAGCTGATGCGCGCCCCCAACCTCAGGAGCATCATCTACGACGCGCTCAGGTACCCCCTCACGGTGCTGCTGGCGGGGGATTCCGAAGATGAACTCCTCTACCAGGAGGCGGTGCTCATGAAGATAGTGAAGGGCCATGACGGCATCGTCCTGGACATGCAGCTCTCTCCTGTGGCGCCCATGCTGCCCCTGAACCTCATCCGCGCCAGCCTCATCCCCGCCGCCTTCCGCCTGGGAGGGACCTTCTGCACCAACCTGGACGAGAACGACGCCCTGGACTCCCAGATGGACTGGGCGGACGCCGTCGCGGAGGTGAAGAGGCCCTGGATCGAGAGCGGGGCCATACTGGACGACGGAGGCGAGAACCCCTACTTCGTGCCCTACGAGAACAACACCTGGGCCCACTGCGAGGTGGTGCACATGTACAGCGTGCACGAGGAGAAGAGCCTGCGCGCCCTCAAGCCCATCTCCTTTCTGTCCACACTGGAGGCCATCGAGCGCTGCATGACCCCCCTCTCGGTGCTCAACCCCGAGGTGAGAAAGGCCCTCAGTCCCCTGGCGGGCCACTTCAACCGCTGGCAGAAGAGCATCTCCGCCGCCTTCGACCCCGGGCAGGCCGCGGACGCCGGCCTCTTCACCGCGGAGCGGGACTTCGACACCAGCGGCGTCAGCCCGGAGAAGGTGCGGCGCTTCGAGGAACTCCGCGAGCGCCTGCGCTGGACCGAGGACGGCCCGCCGGCCTGAAGCGGCGCGCACGCGGCAAGGCAGGGGCCCGGTGATGCCGCCACACGCTCCCGGTCGACCCATCATAACGCGCCGCCGCGTACCTTCCGCTTGCGGGGCGGCACCGCCCCGGCTTCCGGCCGCGGGGCACGAAGTGGAGAGGCCGCCCGCCGCCGCGCCGCCCGCTCGCAGCATCGTCGATGTTACTCGATCCGGAAAATCCTTCCAACCCCCACGGGAGAGGGGCGGAAAGGCTAATGATATACAGTTAAGTGCCGAAAAAACAATTAGGCTAGTGGCACTGGAGCGACGGCTGTCGGCGCTGATGGTGGAGGAGGGATGATGCGTATCCGGGAATGCAGGGCCTGTGGCTTCCCGTACTGGCTGGCCAAGATAATGCGCTGGCATGAGAACGGCACCATATCCTGGTCCCTGGCGCCAGAAGGCAGGCTGGTGCTGATCAAGAGCGACCTGCTCAACAGCGTGTTCTCCCGCCTGGAATCGGAGATGGGCCTGCCCATCGGCCACATCGTCTTCGAGGCCCAGAGAAACGGCGTGGCGGCGGGGATCAGCTCGCTGTTCAATCGCTTCCCCGCCTCCCTGGGGAAACTGGGACCCAACAGGCGTCTGGTGATCAAGTTCTTCTGCCGCCTCTCCATATGGCTCGGGACCGCGTACGTGGAATACATCATGTACCGGCCGGGCAAGGAGGGGGAGGCTCTGCTGCGCAACCCCTATAACCGCGACCTCATGGCCGCCCTCGTACTCGGCGCTTTCGAGGGCCTGGAGGGCAAACCCTTCGACCACTACTGGAAGAGCAGGGGGGGCGAAGACGTCATCCACGTCGTAGCCGCTTCCGGGAAGCCCGAGTTCTCAGAGCGCCTCACCGTCGCCTCCACACAGCCTCTGGAGGGCGGCAATGCGCTGGCGCGTTGCCCTCGCTGCGGCGTCCCCAAAGACCTCGCCCCCCTGGAATGGCACGAGGGCGAGGGCGTGATCATTGATACCCGCAAGGGGATCAGGGTCAGTTTCGTGGATGCCTTCACCCCCGGTATCGTTTTCCGCGAACTGGAGAAAGAGCTGGGCTCGGAGATAAGACCCCTCATAGTCGAGGCGAGCAAGGAATTCTTCTTCCAGCAGGTGATGGGCGCCGAGAGGCATGCGGCGCCCGGAGGATCGCAAGCCTGCCAGAGCCTGGAAGAAGCCTTCCGCGACGCGCTGTCTTTCCTCCCCATCTACGGCCAGGGCCTGGTGGAGAAGGTGTCGGGCGAGCGAGGGGAGCTGGAGATAAGGATCGTCAATCCCTATGAACCCCACCTCCTGGCCGGCTACCTCTCCGCCCTCTATGAGTCGTCCACGGGAACGGCGGCGGGGGTGGACTGGGAGGAGCGCGAGGCATCATCCGTAACCTACGTCCTGAGGGTGGAGCGTTAGGACCGGCAGGTGCTCCGGATAGACGGCGGATCGAACAGCAAGCGGCCCCGCGGACGGAAAACCGGAAATACCATTAGTCCGTTAGCTCAGGAAGGGATGGCGCCGGCACGACATGAGGTTGCGCCATGGGCTTAAAACGCCTACATCTGGCATGTTCCTGAGCAGATGTCATAATCGTTACCGGAAAAAAGGGATCCGGGGCAGTCCGGCAGCCCATGACCGCAGGCGGGAAACCGCCATCGAGACCCGACTTACGAGAGAAACAATACCCTGATGCATCAAGGCACTTCTCGCCTACGGCTGGGGGCACGATCTTGGCGGAGCGCGCCGGTCTCCGGCCCGGTTCCATCATCTTGCCGGGCAGGCTGGACGGTCTCCGCACCGGCCCCCGCCCGCCAGGCACCGGCGGCAAGCTCGCGGCCTACAGCCCCGCGGCGGATTGCGCCTCGGCTCGCGCGCCCCGAAAACTAGGCCGACAGCCCCGCTCTCATGTCCTCGATGATCTCCAGGGCGGCGCGTGCGGGATCCGGAGCCCGGGTGATCGGCCTCCCCACCACGATATAATCCGCCCCCCGGCGCATGGCCTCGCCCGGGCCGGCGAACCTCCTGTGCTCCTCGCCCTCGCCGAGCTCCGTCCTTATCCCCGGGGTCACCACCAGGAACCCCCCGCCCGCCTCCCTCCTCACCGTCTCGATCTCGCGGGGGGAGCAGATCACGCCGTCGCAGCCGTATTCGCGGGCCTTCCTCACCCTGTGCGCCACCAGCTCCTCGAGCCGGCACCCGTACCCCATGTCCTCGATATCCTCCTGATCCAGGCTGGTGAGCACGGTCACGGCGAGGAGCTTGAGGCCTGCGTCTCCCCTGCCCCGCACGGCACCCCGGATGATGGCCGCGTTCCCATGCACGGTGAGAAAGGAGACCCCCAGGGCGGCCGCGCGCGCCACCGCCCTCTCCACCGTCTCCGGGATGTCGTAGTACTTGAGGTCCAGGAACACCCTCTTGCCCCTCTCGAGCAGGTGATCGACCACCTCGCGCCCCGCCGCCGCCTGCAGGATGATCCCCACCTTGAAGAAGGACACGATGCCGTCCAGCCTCTCGACCATGGCCTTCGCCTCCGCGCCGTCCTCGCAGTCCAGGGCGCAGATAAGCCTTTCTCCCACGGCGTCCACGCTCATGCGGCTTCCCCTCTCGTCGCTCTCCCGGCCCGTCTCCACCCCTCGCCCGGCGAACCCTTCCCCGCGGCGTTTACTGATAATATAAAGCGTCGTACCCCACGGGTAAAATCATGGTATGAGAGGCGGCGCCGGCCGGCGCCCCGGTGGCAGAGGTGAAAGGGGAGGCCATGCCCTTGGAGAGGATCCGCAAGCGGGACGGCTCGGTGGTGGACTTCGAGGCCGGCAAGATAGAAGCCGCGGTGCGCAAGGCCATCGAGGCCACGGGAGAGGGGGAGGCAGCGCGGGCCGGCGAGCTCACGGAGAGGGTGGTGTCCAAGCTCGAGGCCCGCTTCGTCGAGGACATCCCCACGGTGGAGGAGGTCCAGGACCTGGTGGAAGAGGCACTCATCGAGGAGGGGCTGCCCCGTACCGCTAAGGCCTACATCCTCTACCGCGAGAGGCGCGCGGAGATCAGGCGCACCAAGGACTTCATCGGCGTCAAGGACGAGCTGAAGCTCACGGTGAACGCCGTGAACGTGCTCAAGAAGCGCTACCTGCTCAAAGACGAGCACGGGCAGGTGGCGGAGACGCCCGACCAGATGTTCCGTAGGGTGGCGAGGGCGGTGGCCAGGGCGGACCTCCAATACGACCCCGGGGCCGACGTGGCGGCCACCGAGGAGGAGTTCTACCGCGTCATGGTATCCCTGGATTACCTTCCCAACTCCCCCACCCTCATGAACGCGGGCACGGAGGTGGGTCAGCTCTCGGCCTGTTTCGTCATCCCCGTGGAGGATTCCATCCCCGGCATCTTCGACGCGGTTAAGAACATGGCCCTGGTGCACAAGTCCGGCGGGGGCACGGGGTTCTCCTTCTCGCGCCTCCGTCCCAAGGGCGACGTGGTGCAGTCCACCATGGGCATCGCCTCCGGCCCCCTCTCCTTCATGCGCATCTTCGACGTCACCACGGAGGTGATCCGGCAGGGAGGCAGAAGGCGTGGCGCCAACATGGGCATCCTGCGCTGCGACCACCCCGACATCCTGGACTTCATCATCGCCAAGGACCAGGACGGCTTCCTCGCCAACTTCAACTTATCGGTGGGCATCACCGACGAGTTCATGCAGGCCTTGGAAAAGGACGAGGTCTATTTCCTGCGCAACCCCCGCAGCGGCGCCGTCACCGGCAGCCTGCACGCCCGGGACGTCTTCAACCTCATCGTCACCCAGGCCTGGCGCACCGGGGACCCCGGGCTGGTCTTCCTGGACACCATCAACCGCCACAACCCCACCCCTCACCTGGGAGAGATCGAGTCCACCAACCCCTGCGGGGAGCAGCCCCTGCTTCCCTGGGAGAGCTGCAACCTCGGCTCCGTCAACCTCTCCAACATGGTGAGCGGCAGGCGGCTGGACGAGGAGAGGCTGCGACGGACCATCCGCACCGCGGTGCACTTCCTGGACAACGTCATCGACATCAACCGCTGGCCCCTGGAGGAGACCCGCCGCATCACCCTGGGAAACCGCAAGATAGGGCTGGGGGTCATGGGCTTCGCGGACTGCCTGCTCAAGATGGGCGTCCCTTATGACTCCGAGGAAGGGCTGCGCCTGGCGGAGGAGATCGCCGCTATCCTCGAGGAGGAATCCCACTTCGCCAGCGGGGAACTGGCAAGGAAGCGCGGCAATTTCCCCAACTACCCCGGCTCTATCTGGGAGAAAAAGGGAATGCCCATGCGCAACGCCACCACCGTCACCATAGCGCCCACGGGCACCATCAGCATCATCGCGGGTTGCTCCTCGGGAATCGAGCCCCTCTTCGCCATCTCCTTCGTGCGCAACGTCATCGAGGGCACGCGGCTCATGGAGATCAACCCCGTCTTCGAGGAGGCGGCCAGGGAAGGGGGCTTCTACAGCAACGACCTCATGATGGAGATCGCCCGCAGCGGCACCCTGCAGTACGCCGAGGGAGTGCCAGAGGAGGTCAGGCGAGTCTTCGTCACCGCCTTCGACATCGCCCCGGAATGGCACGTGCGCATGCAGGCCGCCTTCCAGGCCCACTGCGACAACGCCGTCTCCAAGACCATCAACTTCCCCTCCGACGCCTCCATAGACGACATCGAGGAGGCCTACCGCCTCGCCTACGAGCTGGGGTGCAAGGGCATCACCGTATACCGCTACGGCAGCAAGCGCGAGCAGGTCCTCTACCTGGGGAGCGACTCCATGATGCGCCTGCTGGAGAGGCCGGAATACACCATCGCCGAGTCGGAGTACGCGGGCGGATGCCCCACCCCCCTCTGCTTCTTCTGAGGACAGGGCGCGAGGGCGACGGGGGCAGCGGTGGGAGCACGTGTAGTCATCTCGCCGGCCGCGGGGCAAGGCGAGAGCGCCCGCAATCCCGGCCGCCGGGAGGCGCGAGGCCCGCGGCGGGATGCGGTGAGGCGGGGGGCAGGCGGGTGAGGCTCCTGGTCGTCTACTGCGGAGGCCCGGTTCCCGCCAGGCGGGAGAACTTCACCGTGACCTTCGACGACACATTCGCGCAGCGCTTCATCCGCCACCTCGCCAACGAGGAGAACTACTGCAGCGGCTGCGGAGCTCTCTGCGACCACTGCCGCGACACCTACGGCATCGATTTCTCCGGGGACATCGTGGACATCTTGCAGCTCCCCTCCGTTCTCCCCTACTACCTGGACGACCCCGAAGGGTTGCTGGGAGGGGGACTGACGCCCCACGACGCCACGGTGGCGGTGAACGTGCACCAGGAGGTGCTCCTCGCCCTTCCGCGCCTCGCCGCCGCGGCGGGATCGCGGGTGCTCATCGCCCCCTCCGAGGGCCCGGAGTGGGTTAGCCGCTGGGTGAGAGGAGAGGTGAAAAAGGCGTGCCGCGAGCTGGACATGGGGTGCGCCTTCCCCAAACCCTTTTGCTCCCTTCCCCCGGGCATCCACCCGGCGGTGGACGAGTTCATGCAGCACTTCCGCATCGGCTACCCCGAGCTGGAGCTGGTCGCGGGGGAAGGGGTCATAAAGGAGGCGCGGGTGCTGCGCAGCGCCCCCTGCGGCAACACCTATTACGTGGCCTTCAACCTCAAGGGCGCTCCCCTGGACGCGCGGGTAGCCGAGGTGGTGGCCAAGTACTGGCACAGCTTCCCCTGCGTGGCCTCCATGGAGATGGACCGCGAGGTGGGCGAGACCATCCTGCACCTGGGAGGCTTCATGCACTACCGCGCGGTGCAGGAAGCCCTGGCCGAGGTGGGGGTGGAGGTGGAGCTGCCCTCCTCCCCCGCCCTGGCGCGCATGAGGGCCCTCTGAGGGACGGTGACAGGACCCGGACAACAAGCCACTTCGAGCGGCGGCTCTTCGAGGCCGGAAAGATCATCTGAGGGGCAGGCACATTACCCGGGCAGAGAAAAACCCGCGGCGGCCGCAGGCATCCCACGCACATGTAGCCCACGATGTCCACGTAGTCGGCCAACTCAGAGACACACCCGCGGCGGCCGCAGGCATACCACGCCGCGACGGCCTCACGCCGGGCGCGCGAGGGCGGGCCGCGGCCTCCTGTCAGGGGAGGCCCATGATCCCGCGGGCTCCACCGGATGGCCCGGGCTAAACCGCATCCACGGCGCTACCGAAATATAATCTTGGAGAAACAGTTCAACGACGGGAGAGGACATGGCGGAGAAGACCATCCTGGTGGCGGACGACGACCCGCACATCCGGCGCCTGATCGCCGAGCTCCTCTCGGCGGAGGGGTATAAGGTGCTGCTGGCCGAGGACGGCGAGGCGGCCATGAAGATATGCTGCGAAGAACGTCCGGACCTGGTGATCCTGGACATCATCATGCCCAAGATGGACGGTATGGAGGTCTGCCGCCGCCTGCGCGACGAGACCGCCGCCCCCATCGTCTTCCTCACCGCCAAAGACGACATCACCGACCTGGTGAGCGGGCTGGCCATAGGCGGAGACGACTATATCACCAAGCCCTTCAAGGGCGCGGAGCTGATCGCGCGCGTGAAGGCGGCCCTGCGCCGCGCGGATATGGTCAGGGACCCCACGGAACTGGAGGAGTACGTCTCCGTGGGCGGCCTGGAGATCGACCGCAAGCGGCGCGAGATATCCCTGGACGGAAGGCCGGTGAACCTCACCCAGACGGAATTCGACCTCCTGTGGCTGCTGGCCAGCCACCGGGGAACCGTCTTTTCGCGCAAGGACATCGTCAAGGCGCTGTGGGGTTACGAGGACCCGGGTATATCCCGCACCATCGACACCCATATCGCGCGCCTGCGCAAGAAGATCGAGCGCGACTCCTCCAACCCCGAGTTCATCAAGACGGTGACCGGCGTAGGCTACAAGTTCTTCTGAGCCTCTTCGGATACCCCGCGGGGCGTCAGTGGCATCCCGGCCCGCCGTACCCGCGAGCCCCCGTGCGCGTACATCCATTCCGGGGAACCCCGAAGGCCTGGAGGAGACCCCCGGCCCGCAGCCTCCTAAAGCGTAACCGTCCGCGGCCTGCTATGGCTCACCCCTTACGGCGCCTTTTCCACACAGCAGTCAGCTCCTCACAAGAATCCGTGGGTCGTTTCCGGCATCTTCTTACCGCAGGAGGAGCAGATAGGCCTGGAGCGCGCGTTGGCGGCGAGCTCAGCGACGATTTTGCCTTCATCCATCGCACCCTCTTTACCCTGTGGCCCTTCAGTCCCAGAGTCAGGCGTCATAGACTTGAGATGTGCATTTCTCCCTCCTGTTTCCTGCTCACGTTTACAGCAACCAGTAAATAGGGGGAGAAAGCCTTTATGGCAAGGTTTTTTGGGGTTCAGCTACCCACAGATTCTTGTGAGGACCCATTATTTTAATAATTCTGGTTTCGGTCAAGCCCAATAGATCTCGAAGAGTGAAGAGACTCCATTGGTCATGGCAACAGCCGCAGCTCAATACTTGTTTCTCTGGCTAGTTCGTGCCGCCCCCACCGGGACGATAAGCGGGGGCAGGTTTTATGGGATTACTTCGCAATCGATCTAAAGAATGCGGCGATTTCGCTCTTGTTGATTTCGCCTCCAGCGACTCTCCAGACCAACTCCTCGAATTCCTTCTCCTCCGCATCGACCTCGATTCCGTTCAGTTCCAGGAACACGAGGGCTGTAACGGTTCCGGTCCTCTTGTTGCCGTCGATGAAGGGATGGTTGCGCACGATGTGAAACAGGTATGCAGCGGCCATCTCCATGAAATCAGTATGGAAATACTCCTCCCCCATCCCCGCCTGGGGCATGGCCAGGGCGGACTTGAGAAGATCGATGTCCCTCATGCCGGGACTGCCACCATAGCGATGTATTTGGTCCTGGTGTATTTCCAATACTTCGGCGAGGGTAAGGAACAGAGGCCCTGCCATCTAGTCCGCCAGGTTTTTGAGCATCCTGCCGTACCTGCGGTTTGTCTTTTCCAGTGCCGCCTCGAAAGCCTTGCGGCGCTTCATATCACGTACAGGGGTGATGATCAACGCCTCTCCGTCAGTGGTGATTTCAAGAGGCGTATCGGCGTCGATATTGAGCAGATCGAGTATGGGCCTGTCTATCACCAAGGCCATACTGTTCCCGTGCCTGGTCATCCTCTTAACCATTCCCGCCTCCTCTAAGTAATTACTTTGTATAAACATTATATATCCTTGCTAGGATGCGGGCAACCCCTGTCGTCGAAGAGGTCGTTGCAGATTCTCTGCAGGAATTCATGCCATGTACTAGGGGACGATAAGTGGGGGTAGGTCTTCCAAGGGCCTTAACGCCAACCAACCACCAGTGCCTTTTTGTCCTTTTATTTGTATTTGGGTCAACCCGCATGGCTCATCTCCCTAAAGTGTGGGTAGCCGGCCTGAAAGCTCCCCGTATCTTGAGAAAGAAATAATCCTCGTCTCTTACCTATGGGCCGCCCTCTTTATGACCTTGACCTTGTTGTCGGTTCCCTCGAGCACGCCGGCATGAATAGGATAGCGGCAGTGGGCCAGGATGCCGGGAAGCCTTCTTTTGAGCATGCGCGCGAACTTCTTCAGGGGCTCGATCTCGGAGCAGGCGGCCCTCAGGTGCCAACCCCGGAGGAAACGCTCCGCCCAATGGGGGCTGCGGCATCGCCGGAGGCGCTTTAAGCCGTCCCTCAGCGGATA